>JBCDGX010000766.1:0-2932 GCA_038750805.1 Myxococcota bacterium | reverse complement strand
GTGAGCCTCGCCGATCGTCAGCTCCGGGACCTCCTCACCGCGGTCCGCGAAGGCGCCTCCCCCGGCGCGATCCTCGGGAGCGCGCTCGACGAAGCCGTGGCCGCCCGCGACGAGGCCGCCGTGAAGCGCATCCGCGAGGCCGCCGAGCGCCTCCAGCCCTTTCCGGGCGACGCGGCCCTTCAGGCCCGCATCTCCGCTACGCTCGAGGGGTGGACCCCGGACGCGCCCTGAGGGCCGCGCTCCTCGCCGTCGCGCTCTTCGCGTGCGGCGGTGGCGAGCCCAGCGAGCCGCCCGCCTGTGACCGCCTCGACCCCGTGCCCGCGGCCACCGAGGGGAGCTGCGCCCGGGACGGCGACTGCCCCGCGCTCTGCGGGGCCGGGCCCACGCCCGGCGACGACGCTCCCGTCTCCCTTGCCTGCCGACCGGGGAGCGACGACGCCGGCGCCGCCTGCGAGGGTCCCGGGGACTGCGCCCGGGGGCTCTGCGTCGTCGCGGGCCGCTGCGTCGCGCCCTGCCTCGACCGCGCGGAGTGCGCGGCGGACGAGCGCTGCCGAAGCGTCACGCTCCGCCGCGAGGGCGGGGGGACGCTCCGCGGACGCGCGTGCGTGCCGGAGCTGGTGCTGCCCCCGGGCCTCGCGGCGTCGCGCGGGGACGTCGGCGGGGCGGAGGTGGCCCTCGGGGCCGAGCCCTTCCAGCTCCTCCTCACGGAGTGCGCGGAGGAGAGCCCGGCCCTCGCGCTCGGCGTGCCGGGCCGGCCGCCGCTCTTCGAGGCGGGCGTCTCCGGGCCTGCGAGCCCCCTCGACGCGACGCTCGATCGCGGCCTCGCGCTCCTCCTCCCGAGCGGGGACCCGGTCGCGACCGAGGGGGCCGTGCTCACCTTCGCGTCCGAGCTCCCCCGGCGGCAGGTCGGCCTTCCGCTCGGGGAGGTGGACGGGCTCGCGCTCGACCTCCATTACGTCGGCCTCGGCGACCTCGCGCCCATGGGCGAGCGCGGTCCGCCGGAGGTCGCGGCGGCCCTCGACGAGGTCGAGGCGCTCCTCGGCCTCCGCATCACGCGCGTGGGCCAGCACCTCGTGGACGGTGCGGCCGGGGACCGCCTCGCCATCCTGGATTTCGAGCCCGGCGTCGGCTTCCCCGAGATGCCGGAGCTCGCGCGGCTCGGCGCGGGGGCCAGGAGACCCGGCGTGCCGGTCTTCCTGGTCCGGCTGCTCGAGCCGAGCTTCCTCGGTCTCACGGGCGGCATCCCGGGGCCCCTGGGCGCGCCGGGCGCCGAAGCCGCGTGGGTGGTCATCAGCACCGAGCTCGCCGGGGACGACCTCGGCCGGGTCCTCGCCCACGAGCTCGGGCACTACCTCGGCCTCTTTCATCTCGTCGAGCGCGACGGGTTTCTCCGGGAGGCCCTGGGCGACACGCCGCAATGCCCGGCGAGCGCGGACGCCGACGGGAACGGCCTCGAGCCCGACGAGTGTGCCGAGAGGGGTGGCGACAATCTCATGTTTCCTCTCCTCGCGGACACGCTCGCGACCCCGGCGATCACGCCCTCGCAGGCGTCCGTGCTTCGGCGAACGGCGTCCCTGAACGGGGACTTTCGGTAGATCCACCGCGAAGGGGGGATCCTGATACGCTCGCCACCCGCCGTAACGGGAGGTGTATGGATTCCGAGGAGAGCCGAGCGGCCGGGGGCGACGTCCCCGGCACCGAAGGCGATTTCACGGCTGCGGCCGGCGCCGTTCGCGAGCACGCGGGCGACGACGGCGCCTGGGACCGCCTCGAAGCCCTGGCGGCCGATGGCCAAACCCCCGACCCCGTCGCGGCTCTCTATCGCGAGGTGCTCGGGCGGACGCACCCGGCGGAGCTGGGCGCCCACCTCGCGCGCCGCGCGGTCGCCTTCCACGAGGAGTGGTACCGCGAGGACTCGCCGCATCTGGTCGCGGTGCTCGAGCGCGTGCTCGTCGTGGATCCCGAGGCCTCCGAGTGGGCCTTCCCGCGCCTGAGCGTCGTCTACACGGTCGGCGAGCGCTGGGAAGAGCTCCTCGCCCTCTACGACCGCGAGATCGACGCCGCCACGGACCGCGGGCGACGCAGCACGCTCCTCGAGGAGGCCGCGCAGACCGCGAAGGACTTCGCCGACGCCCCGGACCGCGCCATCGGCTATCTCCAGCAGCTCCTCGCGCTCCGGCCCGAGGACGACGCGCTCGCCGCGAGCCTCGAGCGTCTCCTCGAGCGGCAGGAACGCCGCGACGAGCTCGCCACGCTCTGGCGGGACCGGCTCGCGCGCCTCGGGCCGCCGGAGGCTCGGGCCCTTCGCCACCGCCTGGCCGAGACCCTCCTGGCGCTCGCACGTCCGGAGGAGGCCCTCGCGGAGCTCCGCACGCTCCTCGACGACGCGGGCCTGGAGAGCGAGGACGCGGCGCTCGGCCTCCTGGACCGCATCGCCCGGGACGAGGCGGCGAGCCCCGACGTCCGGCGGCAGGCCCTCGACCTCCTCCGCCAGCGCTACACCGCGGCGGATCGCACGAGCCTCGCCCTCGGCACCCTCGACGCGGCGCTCGCGCTCGCCGACGAGGGGGAGAAGGTGGCGCTTCACCGGCAGGCGGCGGGGCGGCTGCTCGACGCCGGTCCGGAGCACGCCGGCGAGGCCCTCGAGCACCTCGGCTCGGCGCTGCGCCTGGCTCCCGAGGACCGGACCCTCGAGGCCCGGCTCCGGCAGGTGGCGGAGGCCGCGGACCTCGAGCGGCGCGGCATCGACCTGCTCGCCGCGGCCGCCGACGCGTCGAAGGACGCGAGCCGGCGCGCGCTCCTCCGCCGGGACGTGGCGGCGCGCCTCGAGGCCGCCGGCGCGCGTCAGGCCGCAATCCCGCAGCTCACCCGCGTGCGCGACGCGGAGGGCCTCGCCCCCGCGGCCGCGCGGGGGGGCGCCCGGGAGCTCGCC
>JBCDGX010000765.1:0-2942 GCA_038750805.1 Myxococcota bacterium | reverse complement strand
TCCCCGTCTTCCAGAGCCATGGCCAGGACGACATGGTGCTCGCCTATCCGGGCGCTGCGGCGCTTCACGGTGCGCTCACGGACGGCGGCCTGGAGGCGGAGCTCGTCACCTTCCGCGGCGGCCACGCCATTCCCCCGCCGGCCCTCGACGGCCTAGGCGCCTTCCTCGGCCGCGTGCTCGCTTCGGGCTGAGCGCTGGACCGGCGCCGGCGGCAGCCGCGCCGGCAGGACGAGCCAGAGCGCGCTGAGACCGAGGGCCAGGGCGAAGGCCGGCGCGTAGCCGAAGCCCGTGGCGACGAGCCCGGCGACGGGACCGGCCGGGAACTTCCCGAGCACCTCGACGGCGGCGTAGAGCGTGAAGCTCGTGGCCCCGGCGCGCTTGTCCGCGCGGCCCATCATGAACGCGAAGAGCACGGTGGTGAGGACGCCGCCGCCGAAGGCCTCGGCGAGCGTGGCTAGCACCACCATGCGCTCTTCCGCCGCGGCGCCCGCGGTGACGACGAGCTGGAGCCCGAGCGGCACCAGGCGGAGCGTGCCCGCCGCACGCAGGGCCGAGCGCCGCGGCAGCCGGCCGGCGAGGGCCCCGCCCACCAGCGAGCCGAGGATGGAGGCCCCCATGCCCCGGGTACCCCGGAGGAGGCCGAGCTCCCCGACGGTCCACCCCGCGTCGATCAGAAAAGGCCCCCAGAGCGAATCGGCGATCTTCTCGCCGAGCTTGTAGGTCGCGACGATGGCCAGCACGAGCACGCCGCCGCGGGTCGCGAAGGTGCGCCGGAGGAGCGCCAGCAGCACCTTCCGCGGCGGGTCCTCGTCCTTCGCGGGGGCACGCGCGGGCTCGCGGAAGGCGAGGGTGATCGCGAAGCCCACGAGCACGAGCCCCGCCACGCTGACGAAGAGGAAGGCCCAGCCATAGACCTCCGCGAACCACGCGAGGAGCCCGCCCCCGAGGAGCCCGCCGACCTTGAAGCCGACGACCTGCGCTGCGTTTCCGGCGCCGAGCTCCGAGGGCTCGAGGAGGTCCACGGCCAGCCCGTCCACGGCCACGTCGAGCGTCGCCGTCAGCAGGTTCATCAAGAAGACGAGGCCGAGGAGGAGCCCGAGGTGCGTCTCCGGCGGGGCGAAGGCGGCGACGACGCAGACCGCGGCGATGCTCGCCTGGAGCGGCAAGATCCAGCGCCGGCGTCGGCCCAGGCGTCCGGGACCCGTCGCGTCGACCGCCGGCGCCCAGAGCACCTTCAGGAGCCAGGGGGACGCGAGGAGGCCGAGGAAACCGATGGACGCGAGGTCCATGCCCGCGCTCCGGAGCACCTCCGGGAGCCGGGCCTGCACGCCGAAGGGCAAGCCCTGCACCAGGTAGAGGCTCCCGAGCCAGAAGAGCTTCGCGGCGCGCGACACGCGCGGAGGATGCGAGGGCCGGGCGCCTTTGGGAATGGTACGACCGGACCATGACCCGATGGCACGGCGAGCCGCCCCCCCGCACCGAGGCGCCGCAGCGAACGCCGCTCGGGTACGCGCCGGGGCTCGCGGGCGGGGACGAGTACGATCCCTACGGGCTCGGCGATCCGCGGCTCAGCGCCGGGACGCTGCTCGGGCCGGAGCGCGGCGAGCTCTCGAAGCTCGACCGGCTGGCGACGCGCATCGCGGGCTTCGGCGCGGCCGTCCTGCTCTTCCTCCACGTGGCCATCGTCCCGGAAGCGCGGGGCCTCTACGTGCCCTTCCGAGCGGGAACGCGCGGGCTCACGGCCTTCGCCTACGCGCCGGGCTTCGCCGTGACCGGCGTGCTCCTGACGCTCTTCTTGGCCTTCTTCGGGACGCGCATGCGCCGGCTCGGCCGGAAGGACATCGCGGGCCCACTCCTCTTCCTGGCCATCGCGAGCGCCATCGCCTTCAACGCGATCCTGGTGACGGCCCTCTTCGACCCGGCCGGCGGTTCGCTCGACGGCCTGCGCCAGGACTGAACCCCGTGGTCGGTTCAGGGACCACTGGGACTAGAAGGCCTCGGGGATGTAGATCCCCGGGCTCATGCGTGGGGCGCGCATGCCGACGGGTGCGCGGGGGGCCCTCGGCGTCCGGCGCGCACGGCGCCGACGCGGCGCCACCTCCTCGAAGCGGACCCGCTGAAAGCACGTCCCGTCGGACGTCCCGACGGGACAGACGCGCTCCATGCGCGCCGGCTGGAGATCGGCCTCGCTGGTGGTCGCGTCGAAGGCGAGCGCGAGCGTCGCCCCCGCGGTGACCTCGGTAATCTGGATCAAGCTCCCGTCCGGGCCGGTCTGCCCGAGGGTGCGCCCCCCGAGGGAGACGCCGATGCCGGGCTCGCCGGTCTCGGCGATCACGGCGACGCGGACCCGGGCCGGGATGCAGCGGAGGTGGACGCGGATCCCGAGCCGCGCCTCGTGCGGGTCGAGGACCTCTTCCGCCCGGAGCTGGAGCGTGCGCGCGCCCTCGCCCTCCGGGGGTGCGTAGCCCTCGGGGCAGGCGTGCTCGAGGCGCCGGCTCGTCCCCACGGCCCCCTCGATGAAGCTCTGGTGGAGGCCGTCGTCGTCCGTGGTCCCGGCCAGCTCGCCGTCCTCGGCGATCTGCACGCCAGCGAGGGGCTGCCCGCGCGCGTCCACGGCCTGATAGGTCACGACGAAGAGCTCGGGGGGCAGGCTCGGCGCGCTCCCGCCGCACGCGGCGAGCGACGCGGCGACCGCCACGCCCATCACTCGGCGCACGGCAGCCTCCCGCGTCCGAGCTCGCAGAGCAGCTCCGCCTCGATGACCTCGGCGAGGGCCACTGCCGAACGATCTTCCGATCGCTGCGCGGCGCGCCAGCGGAGGATGGCGCGCGCCCGCCGGCGGTCGCCGCCGCCCAAGGCCGCGAGCGCCGCCTCCATCAACCGGCGGTCGCGGGCGGCGGCGACCTGCGCCTCGGCATCCTCCGGCACGCGCCGGCGAAAGC
>JBCDGX010000764.1:0-2947 GCA_038750805.1 Myxococcota bacterium | reverse complement strand
TCGACCTGATGAGCTCCGACGCAGGATCGAATCAGGACCACCCTATCGAGGGAGGCCCGTTCGCCGGCAAGAAGATCGTGCTCACGGGGAAGCTCCCGGACGCGCCGCGCTCGCCCTGCAGCAACGTCATCACCTACCGATGGCGCGCGCCCCCCACGACCCCGACGATCGTGCAGACGCGCCCCGAGTCCCCATCGCCGGCCGCGACCATCGAGGTCAGCGGGCGCGCGGACCCGGACGCGCGCGTCACGCTGCACGGGGACGACGTATGCGTCGCGCCCGTCGCCGAGGCATTCGCCGACGAGACAGGGGGCTTCCGCGCGGAGCTCGAGGTCGACGTGGGCACGACGACGCTGACGGCTCGCGCCTTCGCCGACGACCTGGCCTCGGCTTGCAGCGCACCCTTCGCGCACGAGCGCACGCGAGGGGCGAGCCCGGTCTTTCCGCCGGGGCCGAGCGTCACGGAGCTCGAGACCCTGACCGTGCGTGCCCGCCTCGACGCGGCGCCGGAGGCGGAGGTTCGCCTCGCGGGGCCGGGCGGCAGCGCCGACGCGCGCTACGACCCCGCGCAGGACGAATGGCGCGCGGTAGTGCCGCTCGCGCCCGGGCCCCAGACCATCGTGGCGGAGACGCCGGAGGGGAGGAGACCCCTCGTCGAGGTCCAGCGGGTCGCTCTTCCCGTTTCTCTCGGGCCCATCGCGTGGGACGCGGACGCGAGCGCCATCCTGGTTGTCGACGAGCGGAACCGAGTGCTCGAGCTCGACCCGGACACGGGGACGACCCTCGTGCGCTTCGATCCAGGAGACGCCCTGATCGAGGTCGCGACGCTCGCCGCAAGCGGCGGCGTCACCTACGTGGCGGGACCCGTCGATACGGGCGCGATACGAGTGCTGGCGTGGACCGGTCGCGCGCTCCGCTTCGTGGCGGACGTGTCCGCGACGCGCCCGTCCCCTGAGGCCCGCGGTTTGCACGTTCGCCGCGACGGGTACGAGCTCCTTCTTCTCGTCGAGCGTGAGCGCCTCGTCGGCATCGACCTAGTGTCGGGCGAACAGCGCGTCATCGTCCCGTCGAGCGGCGTGGTGCGAGGCTGCTTCGCCTATGACCCCGCGAGCGATCGCGGCTACCTCTGCGAGGCCTCCAGCATCGATACGGTGGATCTCGAACGGGGTGGGTTCACTCGTGGGCCGCGCCTCGAAGGCGACCGCTTCTTCGTCCCTCGAGCGCTCGGCTGGGACGCGCGCGAAGGGCGCCTCGTCGCGCTCGACGTCGAAGGTCTGGTCGGGGTGGATCTCGGGGCTGCCCGGGCGACACGGCTCGCCACCGCTTCCTTCGAAGGGTCGGGTTACCAAGATCTCATCGTTCACCCGGAGACCGGAGCCATTGAGGCGACGTTCATCTCGCGCCGACCGCGCCTCGCATCCATCGACGGGAGCGGGAGCGTGGCCGTGCGCCCGCTCTTCGGCGTCGGCGAAGGCGCGCCGCTCGGACGGCCTCGCGCGCTCACACGGGCCGAGGGGCGCCTCCTCGTGGCAGCCGGCGGCGACTTCCTCGAGCTCGACCGGTCGAGCGGCCAGCGTGCCGCCAACGCGGCGCTCGCGGCACCGAGCGCGTGGGCTTCCGCCGTATACTTGTCGAGCGCGGAGCGTCTCTACGGGTTCACGGCGGATGGGGCGCTTCTCGCGGGCCAACTCCGGGAGGGTGCTCCATCGGCCCTGCTGCCGGCTCCCGATGCAGCGCCCTTCTGGTTCGACGTCGCGGTGCGCCCGCGGCCCGATGGCGAGGAGGCGGAGCTCCTCACCCTAGGGCTCATGAGAGAGAGCGTGGAGGCGTTCCCGCCTTCCGATCCCTCGGGTGCGCGGGCTCTTCCCGTCTCCGAGCGGGGGCTCGCGATCGCCTACGACTCGGAGCGTCAGGAGGTGGGCGTCCTGATCTGGGACCCCACGCCGGCCATGGGCGAGCCGAGCCGGTTCGGGTTGCTGACCGTTCCCGTGGCTGGGGGCGAGGTTCGCCGCGTCGCTTGGCTCGATGACCCCCTGCGCGGCTCGGTCGACGGGGACCTGGCGTGGGCGGGGGGCGAGTGGTTCGTCGGCCGGCGCATGACCCTCGCGGCCGTGGACACGGCCTCCGGCGCGCTACGCTTCGAGCGCACGCTGCCCGGCCGGGTGCATCAGCTCATTGCCCCGGGAGCCGACGGCGTCGGCTACGCGACGCTCCAGGACGCGCACGCGGTGCTGGCGTACGACGGCGCCAGTGGCGACTGGGTCCTCGTGGCCCGCTGAGCCTGCCGGCGGCCTTCAGAGGCGAAGCTCGAGCACAGGGCCGAGCGCCCAGACGGCGCCGCGGGATCGCGCGCCCGCGGCTCGTCGGACGTCGAGGCGGCGGCCGAGCCAGAGCCGCGGGCCCAGGCCGAGCACCAGCGGGCCGAGGCGGACGCGCAGGATGGGCGTGAGCGTGCCGCCCACAGTGAGGAGCCGGTCGCTTCGCCCGTTGGCTTCCGCGCGGCGTGCGCCGACCCAGCCGAGGAGCTCGAGGCCGAGCCAGGCGCGGCCGGGCCGGGAGAGGGCGAGCTCGAGGCCGAGGCCCGCGTCGCCGCGGCGGCCTGGGAGCTGATTCCGCACGGCCAGGGCCCGGCCGAGCGCGCGCAGCGTGAGCCGCGGCCCGAGGCCCACGCTCAGCGAGAAGAAGCCGCCGAGGGCCCGGGCGTCGTCGTCGAAAAAGAGCTCGGCGCCGGCGCCGACGCTGACGCGGCGGGGCGGTTCGGGGTCGGGCTGGGGGTCCGGGGCGGGCTCGGGACGAGGTGCGGGCTCGGGCTCGGGCTCGGCCAGGATCTCGGCGACCTCGGCGATCTCGAGCGCGAGGGCCCGGCGGGCGTCCGGCCCTTCGTCCCGGTCGAGGGTGCGCGAGCGCTCGCCCACGGTGACCCGCGCTTCGAGGCGTCCGGCGCCGC
>JBCDGX010000763.1:0-2957 GCA_038750805.1 Myxococcota bacterium | reverse complement strand
CGTGAATGATGCCGCGCCCGCCGCAGCCTCGGCCGACCTCGGGACCGCCGAGCTCCATGGCGAAGACGCCGTCACGCTTGAAGCAGACGTCGCTGATGCTGACCTGGTCGCCGGCGAGCTTCTTCTTCGCGGAGGTCTCGATGATGGTCGGGCAGGCCTTGCCGCCGAAGAGGAGCGAGGTCGTATCGCTCTTCGGATCGCAGCCGATGAGGAGAACTTTCTTCCCCTGCTGCGCCATCATGTAGGACAGGTTCGAGAGCGTGAAGCTCTTGCCGATTCCGCCCTTACCATAGATCGCGATGATCTGTGTTTCCTTGGTCACCTCTTCCGTGGCGGGCGGCGGAGGAGCCTCGGCGGCTTCGTCGCGAAGTTTCTCGCCCATATCTTGAATGGGATCGGAGCGGAGGTCGATCATGAGCAGCTTCTCCAGTCGAGAACCATCTTCAGACAGCTCGCATCGTTGAACGCGGTTTCGTAAGCCTCGGCGGCCTCTGCGTAAGGCCGCTCGTGGGAGATCAGTCCGTCGAGCGCGAGGCGCTCGGCGCCGAGGAGACCGAGCACGGCCTCGAGGTCCGCGGGCGCCCATTCGGCGGCGACGCGGAGCCGGGCCTCCTTCATGAAGGCCAGCGGAAAGGCGAAGGAGAGGCGCTCGGAGTAGAAGCCCGCGAGGCAGATCTCCCCACCCTTGCCGAGGCGGCCGATCAGCGTCTCGAGGAGCCCGGCGTCACCGCTCACGTCGCAGATGGCGGGGTAGTCGCGGCGCGGGTCGTCCTCGGGGAGCACCACGGGGTAGGCGCGGGCGCCGCCGAGCCGGTCCGGGTTCTTCTCCCACACCGTCGGATGCCCACCGAGGGCGACCGTCAGCCGGGCCAGGAGGCGACCGAGCACGCCATGACCGACGATCAGCTCGGGCAGCGGCCCGGCGACGAGGGCGTGATGCGCCGTCGCGGCCAGGGCGAGGAGCACGCTCTCCTGCCCCGCGGAGGCGCCGAGCTTCGCGATGCGCGCCGCCGGTACGGCGAGCCGGGACGCGGCGCCCCCGAAGAGCCCGCGCACCTCCCCGAAGCAGCTCGCGCCGGGAACGAAGACCCGGTCCCCCTCGGCGAAGCGTCCGGCGTCGTCGCCGCGGACGACGCGCCCGACGGTCTCGTAGCCGGGGACGAGCGGGTACGCGAGGCCCGGAAAGGGCGGCATCTTGCCGGTGTAGAGGAGGCGTTCGGTGCCCGTGCTGATGCCCGTCCACTCGACGTCGACGAGCACGTCCTCGCCCTTCGCCGCGTCCAGGGCGAGGGGTCGGAGCGCGAGGCTTCCGGGGGCCTCGAACACCACGGCGACGGACGTACTCACGGTACGTCAATCTACATGGACGCCTGATAGCGTCAAGCTAAATTGACACTCCTCAGCGGGCGTCGGAGGCGACGAGGAGCTCGGCAAAAAGTGGCCGACGCACCGACGGACGTCGGATGCGCTGGAATCCGGCGGCCCGAAGCAGGGCGCGGTTCTCCTCGGGCGTCCGCGGCCGGCCCTGTCCCATGGCGAGGAGGTAGAACTCAAAGTATGCACCCCCGACGCGGGAGCGAAGGCGGGGGTGAGCCATGGGCTCGGCGACCACGAGTCGGCCCCCGGGGCCGAGCGCCCTTCGCACGGCCTGGAGGAGCGCGAGGGCGCGCTCGTCGTCGTGGTCGTGGAGCACGCGCACCAGCGAGACGGCGTCGACGGGGCCCGGGAGCGGGTCCCGGAAGGCGTCACCGGCCGCCACGTTCACGCCCCCGAGGCCTCGCGCGTCGAGGCGGGCGCGGGCGCGGGCGGCGACCGGCGGCAGGTCGAAGAGGCCGAGCGCGACCCCCGGGGCGCGGGCAGCCAGCGCCTCGACGAATACGCCCTCGCCGCCGCCGACGTCGAGCCAGGAGCGGACGCCCCGCAGGGAGACCGCCTCGAGCACGTCCTCGGCGATGAGCCCGAGCGAGCCCGCCATGAGCTCCGAGTAGGCGTCCGCGTCCCCCTCCCCGTAGCGCCAGAAGCGCTGGAGCGCGGTCTCGCCGGCCTCCCCCCGGAGGAGCGGCGTCGGCTCGGCGAGGTCGGCGTAGAGCAGCGCGTGGTGACGCACCATCGCCTTCACGGCGGGATTGCCGAGGTAGGAGGCACCGTGGATGCCGACGCCCCAGCGACCCCGCCGGCGCCGCTCGACGAGCCCGAGGGAGCCGGCCGCCCGGAGGAGACGCGCCATCGCCGCCTCCTCGAGCCCGAGCTCAGGGCCGAGCTCGCCGGCCGTGCGGGGACCGGCGGCGAGCGCTTCCAGCGCCCCGAGGTCCACGCACGCGCGGAGCACCTGGGCGTAGACGAAGCCCGCCGAGAGATCGAAGAGCGCCCGCGCCCGCCGCCCGGCCACGAAGCGCGTCAGCGGGAAACGCGCCGCCCAGCGCTGAAAGCGCGGGCTCGAGAGGATGCGGATGCGCAACGCGTGCGCGGCGTCGAGAGCGCGGTCGAAGGCGCTCCGCCGCCGGCCTACGCCGCGAGTCGGGGCGCCGGCGGGCACCGCGTCTCCGGGTCGATGGGGCCCGAGCGCCGAGGCGCGCCGCTGACGCCCTCGAGGCACACCGCTCAGGCCGCGACGGTCTGCTCGAGGCTCGGCGGCACCAGACGCGAGGCGATCTGCACCACGAGGCCCCGGAGCTCGTCCTGCCCTGCGCAGGGCGGCACGGCGTCGGCGGCGTCGGTCACCAGCTCCCGCAGGAGCGCGAGGGCGCCGGCGGTGCCGAGGCGCGTCACGGCGCTCGGCCGGTCGAAGCTCGTGTCCTGATGCGTCGGCTTGCCCGCCATCTCTTCGGTCGCGTGCGCGTCGAGGAGGTCGTCGGCCACCTGATAGGCCTGGCCAAGCCGGCGGCCCACCTGCGCCCAGGGCTCCGGGTCGGCGCCCACGGCGAGCGCGCCACCGCGGGTCGCGGCGACGAAGAGCG
>JBCDGX010000762.1:0-2979 GCA_038750805.1 Myxococcota bacterium | reverse complement strand
GTCCAGGGGAGGCTCTCCCACTCTTCGACCTTGCGGTCGCCCTCGAGCTTCGACTGGCCGTAGCGCTCGATGGGGCGGCGCGGGTCCTCCTCGCGGAGCGGGCGGCCGGCGTTCGTCGGGCCGTAGGTCGCGCCGCTGCTCACGTGCACGAAGCGCCGGAGCTCGGGTGCCTGCCGGCGCGCGGCGAGGAGGAGGTTGGCCGTGGGGATGACGTTGCCTCGGCGAAAGTCCTCGTAGGTGACGCCCTTGGTCACGCCGGCGACGTGAAAGACGTAGGCGGGCGCGGCCTCCTCGAAGGCCCGCTCGAGCGAGGCCACGTCGTCGTAGGAGGCCTCCACGGAGCGACCCCGCGGCGCTGGCGGCGAGCCCGGCCGGCGGAGCGCGACGACGTCGTTGCCCGCGGCGAGGAGCCCGTCGCGGAGGTGCGAGCCGATGAAGCCGCTCGCCCCGGTGACCAGCACGGGACCCTCGAAGCGCGGCAGGTCGAGGTCGTTCATGCGCGGAACCCTGCGGGGAGCGTGGTCCCGGCACAAGCGCCCGGCGTTCAGCCGCCCGGAGCGTCCGCGCCGTCCGCCGCGGGCAGCACGGGGCCGCGCGTCCCGGGGCGCAAGGAGCCGTCCGCGAGCTCCACGAAGAGCGCCTCGAGCGCGTCGAGCTCGTAGCCCCGGAGCCGGGCCCGGGGCATGCGGGCGCCCGCATGCCCGGCGGGCAGATCGTAGTCGGGCCGGAGGAGGCTCCGGAGCAGGTAGGCGCGGTCGACGAGCACCTGCTCGCCGCCTTCGAGGGGCCGCTTGGTGCCCCAGAGGCTGGCGAAGGAGTAGCCGCTCGCCCCGCCGTCCTCGAGGCCGTGGCAGCGGTCGCAGCCCCGCACGTGATGCACGGCGAGGCCGCTGCAGACGGCGGGATCCGGCGCCTCCTCGCAGCCCGGCGCGGTCCATGCGGGGCGCTGGGCCCAGAGGCTCGAGATGGGCTGGGAAGGCGTCGGCTCGGCGCGGCGCTCCGCCTCGAGCCCCGACGCGAGCGCGGCGCCGACGGCGAGCGTTCCCAGCGTCGCGACGGCAGCCGCGAGCCGGGTCCGCCCGCGCTGAAGAAGGACGAGGCCGCCAAAGGTCGCGAGCGCGGCCAGGGCGATGACGAGCGCGCCGCTCATGGGCACGTTCCTAGTGTCGCGCGGCGCGAGGGCCCAGCGGCCGAGGGCTCAGCGGCCGAAGAGGAAGACCTTCGCGATGGCGACGCCCTGCTTCACCTTACCCAGGGCGCCACCGCCGGGCCGGATGGGCTCGTGCCCCGGGAGCAGCTCCTTGCTGGTCGCCATGGTGTGGAGCTTCTTCTTCACGACCGGGTCGAGCTTCCCGTCGGCGGCGAGCTCCGCGAAGAGCGCCATGACGTTCCCGAGGTCGAAGAAGTCCCGCTGCCAGCTCCACTTGAAGTCGCCGCCGTAGCGGAACCAGCTCCCGCCCACGCCACTCACGACGTAGTCGGTGCCGTCGTCGCGCTTCACGGGCGCGATCTGACGCCAGAAGCCGACGACCTCGCCTACCTTCTCGTCGATGAGGAAGCGGTCGTAGGGGTACTGCCAGCCCTGGAAGCCGTCCATCTGGTAGCCGACGGCGTTGTCGATGATCTCCTGCTTGCCGCGGGCCACGAACTCCTCGTTGGGTCCGATGTTCCAGCGGTAGAGGGCGTCGTCCGTGTACATGGCGCCGAGGTACGTCGCCCAGTCGCCGGTCTCCTCGGCCTTGACGTTCGCGTCCTTCCAGCGGGCGACCATTTCCTCGAGCTCCTCGCGGGGCGTCGGGCGGTCCGGGGCGACGGTGGTGGGGTGCCAAATGGGGTCGATGGTCGTCATGCGGGCTCCTGGGTGAGCGAGATGGCGGCGTTGGGACAGTGTTCGTGGGCGCGCTCGAGTGCGTCGTAAAGCGCGTTACGGGAGGGCGCATCGTGCCCGTAGGTCACGGCGCCGTCCATGAGCTGGCCCGCGTCGAGGAGCTGGGCTTCGCCGCCCTTACCGATACGGAAGACGGAGGGGAGCTCCGACACGCACACGCTGTGACCCTGGCAGAGCCCCGGGTCGATCGCGACGACCACGGGGCGCTTTCGGTCGAGGAGCTTCTGGCGCTCGCGGTCCGGGACGGCGACGGGGCTCGCGCCCGCCTCCGGCGAGCGCTCGCGATAGCGGATCTGGCAGGGCTGCCAGGGCATCACCGTCGCGGTCTCGTAGTTGTCCCGGTAGGTGTGGTCCGGCTGGGCGAGCTCGAAGTCGTAGGCATGCACGAGCGTCGCGACGACGGCCTTGAGCTGGAGGAGCCCGAAGGCGTTCCCCGTGCATTTGTGCTTGCCGCCCCCGAAGGCGATCCACGCGAAGGGGTTTCGGTCCTCACCGCGGGCGTAGCGGTCCGGGTCGAAGCGCTCCGGGTCCGGGAAGACGCGCCCGAGGCGGTGCGCGACGCCCGGCGAGGCGCAGAGGAAGCTCCCCGCCGGCACCGTGGTGGCGCCGTGGCTGAAGTCCCGGAGCACCTTCCGGAAGAGGAAAATGAGCGGCGGGTGCAGGCGGAGCACCTCCTTGATCACGTCGTGGAGGACGCGCATCTGGCGGAGCGCCTGGTAGCTCAGCGAGCCATCCGGCTCGATGTGCGCGTCGACCTCGGCGCGCACCCGGGCGAGGAGCTCGGGGCGGCGGACGAGCTCGAGCACGGTCCACGCCGCCGTGCCGGCGCTCGTGTGGTGACCGGCCATCATGATCGCGATGAAGATCCCGGTGATCTCGTGCGCGTCGAGGCGCCCCCCGTCCTTGTAGCGGGCGTCCATGAGCGCCTGCATCCCGTCGTCGGGGCTCTCCTTCTCGCGCTGGCGGCGCGCGAAGATGGCGTCGACCTGGGCCACCAGGCGCCGGCGCGCCGCGTCCCGGCGCCGGAAGCGCGGGAGCGGCGCGTGCGGGTAGAGGTGGGCGATGGGGTTGATGCCCTTTTCGAGGTGCCC
>JBCDGX010000761.1:0-3001 GCA_038750805.1 Myxococcota bacterium | reverse complement strand
GGCCCCCCTGGGCCCACCTTGCGGCGGTCTTGCTCGGCGGCCCGGTCGAGATGGTGAGGCGCGAACTGGGCGTATCGCTCGGCGATGGCGTTCGAGCCATGGCCAAGCACGTCGCTTCCGTCCTCGAGCGCCCACCGCCGGCCCCGCGTCCCCATGACGAGGTGGGCGCCGGCCGCCAGCGCTCGCACGCTCGACAAGCCTGGTCCTTGTGGAGAAGCCAACAACGACCTCGACCCGTTCAGCGCACTCTTCTGCCAGCCGTGCGTCCTGTCGGGCAGCTAGAACCACTGGTCTTGCATCCCCATTGGCGTCACGTACGATGACCGCCAGCGTGGGAACTAGGATGAAGATGCGAATCGTGTTCGTAGTCTCGATCGTTGCGGCGCTCGGTTGCTCGCAGAGTTCGGTAGCTCCTAGCGATGGCGACGTCCCCGACACCGGTGCGAACCTGGACATGGCCGTGGACACGGGTCCCGCTGGCTCGGCTCGTGAGGTTGAGCCGATCGTCGACCCAAGGGTCCTGTCGGCGCTCTCCTTCGAGGAGTTCCTCCCCGTATGCCAGCGGTATGGGTTGGACGTTGTCGATAACTGGCGGTTGACCTGTCGCGACCCAGGTTGGATCACGGATCCAGCCGAGGAGATCTGCCGTCAGCATTTTGAGACCCGTGACGAGTCATGTGACCTCACAGTGGGTGAGTGGGCGACATGCTGGGCAGCCTACTTCAACCCCAACGGCCTAGAGCGCGACGAGGATGGGATCTGCCTTGGCGCGGACGCGGCACAGCAGGAAGCGGCTCGCGAGACGTGTAACACAATGCGCTGTTCACCCCTGCAAAGCGAGTGCAGGTACCCATTTAGGGACAACCCTAACTGCGTGGAGTGAAACGAGTAACCCGCCGCCTAGCGGAGCTTTGAGCGACGCCCGGCAGAGACCATGCGGCCGTGGGCGTTGCCGTCTCCGCCTTGAGGACGGCGATGCCGAGGTCGGCCGCGAGGCCGTCGGCGCGCTCCCCGGACGCGAGCCGCGCGAGTAGCTGGCGCGCTAGCAGGGTGGGCCGAGGGTGGGCCGAGCTTGCAGACTTGCCGGCCGATGGCCCTACATGCAACGCTTTGTAATCGCGATGCTTTTCTGTGGCGCCCCCGGACCGATTCGAACGGTCGACCGTCGGCTTAGAAGAGCAGACGCTCTTGAGCGATCTCCGGTGGTTACCTCCTCGCTGGACCAACTCTGGACCCAGGCCCGGGACCTGCTCGAAGCGGCCGCCGAAGGGCGGCTCCGGGTGTCCCAGGCCATCGAGCTCGCGGGCGCCGTGCTTTCGCTGGAGCCGGCGCGCGAGGAGGCTGTCGGCTAGACTGGATCAGGAGGCGAAGCGTGAGCGAACGAATGCGGAAGATGCGAAGGGTCCGCCGGCAGGCGCGCGATCAGCGGCAGCGGCTTCTCGCCCAGCGGGCCGCGATCACGGGCGCGCTGGCGTCGCTGGACCGGCTCGTGACGCGTCTCGACGCGGAGCCCGGTATCGACGAGCCCGAGGGCCCGCGGCGCACCGTCAGCCGGACGCCCTAAGGCGCCGCTCCAGCACCATCAGCACCCGGGCCGCGGCGCACGCGAGATGCGGCTCTCCCGTGCCCTGGGGGCCGTCGTCCATGACGCGGCCGCGCATGTGCGAGGCGATGTGCCCGAGGGCCCCGCCGAGGAGCTCCAGGTCGAACGCGGCTTCCTTCGCGAGCCAGTCGCCGGGCGTTCGGCCGGGTCGCGCATCGCCATTCGCCATCACCGCGGCGACGCTCCGAAGGGCACGATCGAGGGTGCTAGGATGGTGCTTCCACCTGCCGGATGCGTCCGGCAGCGCCCGCCCATCAGGAGACTGGTGGGCGGTTTCCCTTTCCGTCACGGCTCGTCACCCTCCGGTGGCCGCGTGCTCGCCCGGAGCGCCGCAAGGTCCTGCTCGGACTGCCGGCGGAGCCTCATGCGGCCGCGCTCCCGGATGCGCCGCAGCTCCGCGCGGGCTTCATCTCGCTCCGCCTCCGCGTTCGCCAGAGACGCCTGGAGCTCCTCGAGGAAGGTCTTCATCCGCACGAGCTCCTGCTGGGCGAGGAGGTTGCGGTTGTTCGCCTCGGTGGAGGAGCGGTGGGCGGCGACGAGCTCGGCATCGTGCTGACGCGCCCACTCGTCGTGCGCCCTCCCGAGTGCCTGCCGGAAGAGCCGGCGCGCTCCGGCGTCCACGAGCGCCACGAGGCCGTCCCGCAGACCGCGGATGAACTCCTCCTCCGCCAGGTCGAGCACGTCCATCGCCCGGTCGCTTTGGCGGCGACGGCGCGTCCCAGACGGGTCCGGCGGGGGAGGGAGCATGGCATCAGTCCGGAGGAGCCCCGGGGCGATCGATGAGCGGCGCGTCGCGCCGGAGCTTCTTCCGGTAACGCCGCCAGGCCTCCGCAGGCACGGGAATGACCACGGTGAGCAGCATCAGCCAGGCCAGGTTGGCCTCGACGAAGTTCCAGAACGTCCAGAAGCTCATGCGGTCCTCCTAACCACGGACTGCGTCCCGGTCCCAGAGGTCACCACGCTCCAGGTGGCCCCACCGCTCGCGACCTGGGAGCCCGTGCCGTCACCGGCGGGGTGCGCGATGGTCATCTGGTCGCCGACTTGGAGCGCCATCAGTGCCCGGAGGCCCGCGATCGTCGCATCCGTCTCCGCACGCCCCGCCGCGACCGCGTTCGCGATGTCCGTCACGTCGGACGGAAGCACGCCGGAGCCGCTCGTGACCTGCACCAGGCCCGCCGAGTTCTGGGGGCGGATGGAGACCTGATTGACCGTCGTCGCCTCGGCGACGTTGCTGTTCCCCCCGACGATGTTCACCGCGTACTGGCCGTCTTCGAAGGTCACGAAGTAGCCGTTCACGAGGGTCACGACGCGCGCGAGCGTGGCGCTACCGGCGACCGAGGGCGCGACGTGGACGTGCGTCGTCGAGAAGGACATGCCGGCCTCGGACGCCTGGAGGGC
>JBCDGX010000760.1:0-3022 GCA_038750805.1 Myxococcota bacterium | reverse complement strand
TCGAAGGCCGGGACGCGCGGGTCCTCGCGGAGCGAGCCCGCGACCCCGCGCACCATGTCCTCGACGAAGGCCGGGTGGTCGAAGGCCTGCATGGTGACGACGCGCTCGTCCTCGCGCTTCAGCGCCGGATAGACCGGGGCCGAGGCGTGGCGCTCGGCGATCTCGACTAGCTCGGCGACGCTCGGCGCCGGCCCCTCCGCGAGCTGGATCCGCACGCGAACGCGGCCCCGCTGGTTGTGCGCGCCGTAATCACTGACGGCCTGCGAGCAGGGGCAGAGGCTCGCGACGCTCACCTCGACGGCCAGCGTGAGCCGCACGCCCCCGGGGCCGTCCATGCCCGCGAGCTCCACGTCGACGTCGAGGAGGCCCGTGGCGCCGCTCACCGGTGCGCGGCGCTCGAGGAAGGTCGGGAAGCGGAAGCGCGCCTCGGCGGATCGGGCCTCGAGGCGCTCCCGGAGGGCGCCGAGGAAGGGGCGAAGGGAGGCCGGCGAGAGCTCGTCCACCGAGCCGAGCACCTCCGCGAAGCGGCTCATGTGCGCCCCGCGCTGGGCTCCCTCGAGCGAGACGCCGAGCTCGGCCTCGGCGACCGTGGCGCGGCCCTCGAAGCGGAGCGGCACCCGCACCCGGGTCACGCCCACGCGGCGGATCGGCGCGGCCGGCACGTGCTCCGGTCGCTCCGCCTGCACGTCGGGAAGCCGCTCTCGCGGCCCTCGGGCGTCGCTCGTCATGATGGAAAAAAGAAGCGTTCGGGGGAGATGTGCCCGTTCCCGCTCCGTAAGTGGATGCGGTGGGCCCGCGGGCCTGCCCTTCGAGGCGCTTCGCCCCGTTTTGGTGCGTCCCGCGAGGACGCTGATGTAGCATCGTCGTGATGAGGCGGCGAGACGGGCGTTGGACGCGTCCGCCAGCAATACGGTGATGGAGTTTTGGGTTCGATTCTGGGGCGTTCGTGGCTCCATCGCGTGTCCCTCGCCGAGGCACATCGAGTTCGGCGGAAACACGAGCTGCCTCGAGGTCTGCGTGGACGGGCATCACCTCGTGCTCGATGCCGGCACGGGCGTGAAGGACCTCGGTCAGAGCTTCCTCTCCCGCAAGGTGCGCGAGGCCACCATCCTCCTGACGCACACGCATTGGGACCACATCAACGGCTTCCCCTTCTTCGCGCCGGCCTTCGCGCCCAACCATCGGTTCCGGATCCTGGCCGGGCACCTCTCGGAGGCCGGCGGCATCGAGCGCGTCCTCGCCGGCCAGATGGCGCGGCCGACTTTTCCCGTCCCCCTCTCGGCCCTCCAGGCCGAGCTGAGCTTCGAGGACTTCCGCGCGGGCGAAGCCGTCGACGTCGGCGAGTTCGTGAGCGTCACGACGGCGCCGCTCCAGCACCCAGACGGGGCCACGGGCTACCGCATCGAGGCCCACGGCAAGTCCTTCGTCTACGTCACGGACACGGAGCACGTCCCCGGCGAGCCCGACGAGCGCATCCTCGAGCTGATCGCGGACGCGGATCTCGTGGCCTACGACAGCACCTACACGGACGACGAGTTCCCGAAGCACATCGGCTGGGGCCACTCGACCTGGCAGGAGGGCGTCCGGCTCTGCAAGCGCGCGGGTGTGAAGAAGCTCGCGATCTTCCACCACGACCCCTACCACGACGACGACTTCATGGCGGACGTGGAGAAGCAGGCGCAGGACGCCTGGGACGGGGCCATCGTGGCGCGCGAAGGCATGCGCATCGACCTCGTCTGAGCCGCGGGCCGTTCAGGCGCGTGGGGGCCGGTCGCAGGCGCCGAGCACCGCGGCCACGAGCTCGCCCCGGCGGACGGGCTTGGTCAGCGCGCCGCTCAGCGCGCCGCCGGCCCGCGCGAGGGTCGCGTCCGCGGCATGCCCCGTGAGCGCGAGGATCGGCACGTCGACGCCCCGGGCGCGAAGGTCCCGGGCGAGCTGGGCGCCGTCCCGGTCCGGGAGCTCGAGGTCCACGATCAGCGCGTGAGGCCGGCGCGGTGCGAGGGCCTCGAGCACGGCCTCCGCCTGGGCGGCGCTCGCCGCCTCGTGCACCTCGACCTGGGCCGCCTCGAGGAGCGCCCGAAGGAGCGGCCGGAGGTCCTCGTCGTCGTCCACGACGAGCACGCGGCGCCGCTTGTGGGCGAGCACGAAGGGGACGAGCGTCGCCAGGCGCACGGGCTTCCGCTGCATTCCGCGCATGCCCGCCTCGGCGCAGCGCGCCTCGAGCTCGGGCATGGCGTGCGCCGTGAGCGCGACGACGGGCGTGACGGAACGTCCGGCCGCGCGCTCCGCGGCGTGGAGCTGCCGGGTCGCCTCGAGGCCGTTCATGCCCGGCATGTCGATGTCCATGAGCACGAGGTCGAAGTCCTCGGCGTAGGCGGCGTCGATGGCGGCGGAGCCGGAGCTCGCCTCGACCACGGCGAAGCCCGCCTTCGTGAGCATGGCCCGGGCCATGCGCCGGTTCAGGGGATCGTCGTCGACGACGAGTACGCGACCGCTGCCCGCGAGGGGCGTCGCCACCGGCGCCGAGGGCCGAAGCTCGGCGACCTCGAGGGGGAGCTGCACCTCCAGCTCGGTGCCGACGCCGGGCTGCGAGCGGACCTCGAGCACCCCGCCGAGCGCGTGCACGAGTGAGCGCACGATGGTCAGCCCGAGGCCCCGGCTCGAGGGAATGCCGGCCTGGCCGCGCGTGAAGAAGGGCTCGAAGATCCGCTCGCGGACCTCGGGGGTCATGCCCACGCCGTCGTCGCAGACGACGATGCGCAGCGTCGCCGGTGCGTCGTCTTGCGCCGCCGTGCCGAGCTGCACGGAGACGTGGCCCTCGGGGCTGAAGCGGAGCGCGTTCGCGGCGAGGTTCGTGATGATCTGCTGCACGCGGCGCCGGTCGCCGAAGAGCATGGGCGGAACGGCCGCGTCGAGGTGCATCGCGAGCTCCACACCGAGCTCCCGCGCCTGCACGCCGAGGCTGGCTTCGAGCTCGGCCATGAGCTCCACGGGCGCGTAGGGCGCCGGCTCGACGGCGACC
>JBCDGX010000759.1:0-3028 GCA_038750805.1 Myxococcota bacterium | reverse complement strand
GCGCCTCCGCGAGGCCGACGCGCGCGCCGCGACTCTGCGCCGCGCGCCGCTCAGTTCGCCCGGCTGAACACCTGATAGAAGTAGTCGCCGGCGCCGGCCTGGGCCTCGACCTGGAGCGTCAGGCGCCCGGAGCTCGGCGTGCAGTAGCGGACGTCCGGGAAGGCGTTGACGCTCGTGTCGCCGGCCAGCTCGTTGGCCCCCGAGCGGAGCCGAAGGTCGAGGTCCGAGACCCCGTCCCCGCCCACGACGAGCACCGCGTAGCAGCGACCGCCGGGCAGCTCGAGGCTGTGCGTCGTGGTCGCCCCCTCGCGGCGAAGCGTGCCGCGCCCCGGCGAGAAGTTCGCGTCCGGCTCGTAGCCCTCGACGCTGAGGAGCGAGGTCACCTCGGCGAGGCGCACGTAGATCAGCCCGCTCAGCCCGAAGGGGCCGCGTGTGCCGCGGGGCCAGCGGTAGGCCTGGTACATGTAGTCGCCGCCGCCGTCTTCCATGCGGACCTGCACCCGGTAGCTCCCGGTGGAGGGCGCGCAGACGCGGACCGTGCCGGTGGCGCCGGGGCCGCCGTCGCGGTCGATCTGCCGGCCGCTCCGGTCGACGATGGTCAGGTCGAGGTCGCGGACGCGGTTGTCGCCCGTCGCGACGACGGCGTAGCACTTGCCGCCCTCGAGGTTGATCGACTGCTCGGCGGTCTGGCCGACGGGGAGCGTGCCCGTGCCCTGCTCGCCGTAGGGCTCGTAGCCGCGGGCGCGGATGTCGGCGTCGCGGAGCGCAAAGGCCTCGGCCACGCCGCCACCGGCCGTCGAGGTGTTGGAGATGACCGTGGCGTCGGGGGCCGCCGCGGCCGGGCTCCCCTGGGCCGCCTGCACCCACGCGGCGATGAAGAGCGGGCCCTCACCGTCGTAGAGGAGCGCGCGCAGCGTGAAGCTCCCCGTGGAGGGCGGGCAGTAGCGGACCAGCGCGTCCTGATCGATGCGCGTATCGCTCTGGATGGTCTCGCCGGCGCCGTTGAGGATGTAGAGGTCCGAGTCCCGGGCGCCCTGGCCGGCCACGCTCGCGAAGGCGTAGCAATAGCCCTGCTCGAGGGTCAGCGGGAAGCGCCGGTCCTGGCCGTCGCCGAGCACGACGCCCTGGGGCTCGCCGACGCGCTCGAAGCGCTCGCCCGAGAGCTGCTGGTCGTAGCCCGAGAGACGCGAGCGCGCGGCCGTGTCGACCTGGGCCGTCTGCGCGGGGGGCGGCGCCGTCGACCCCGCCGTCCCGAGGAAGGACGCGAGCTGCGGGTCCGCGTTCGCGCCGCCCTGGTAGAGCGCGTAGTAGTACTCGCCGCCGCCCCGGGCCATCTGCAGGCGCGCGACGTGGCGGCCCGGCGCGCTCGGGCAGAAGCGCACGTTCGGCGTCGCGTCCGGGTTCACGTCGTGGCCGACGTCCTGCCCCCGCGGGTCCAGGACGATGATGTTCAGGTCCGAGCTCGCCTGGGCGAGGGCCACGGCGACGAAGCACTGCCCGGGCTGACCGTCGATGGCGTAGGCGATGAGCCCGCCCGCCGGCATGTTCGCGTTCCGTACCGCCGGCCCGACGCGCGCGAAGCCCTGCTGGCTCAGATAGGCGTCGACGGCGTTCAGCTGCTCGAGCGGGCCCGAGCCGCCGGCGGGCGCGGCCGGCGCAGGGGCGGCCGGTCCCGGGGCCGTGACCGTGCCCGGAGGCGGAGCGGCCGTGCGGCGCCGCGGGGACGAGAAGCCACCGCCACAGGCGGCGAGCGCGCCCGAGAGGAGAAGGAAGGAAACCGGAAGGCTGAGGCGGCGCATCGTGGTCATCGTCGGACGCAGGCCGGTTGCGAAGCTTCAATCCCCCGCCCGCGGCGGGAGGATCCAATCACGGGCGTTCGCGGCGACGCAACCGGCGCCGGGAGCGGCCGAGGAGGCGCACCCACCCGCTCCGAGAGCTACGCCGTGCCTCCCCTTCGTCTTCCTCCGCGCCTGGCCGTTGCCGGCGCGGCCTGGGTTTTCTTCGCCGTCCCCGTGCGGGCCGACGCGCCGGCGCCGAGCCTCGCGGCCCGCACGGACCCGGCGCGGCCCTACGTGGCGCACGGGCTCGCCACGGATCTGGTGGCCCAGGGCCTCGGGGCGCACGCCCTGCGCCTCGACCTCTCGCTCGGCCGCGCCCTCGGCGCCCTCGTCGTGCCGGGGTGGCACCGCGAGGGCGGGGCGCTCCTCGGCCTGGGGATCACGCTTCATCCTCTCGGCGAGGGCCTCGCCGGCCTCGAGCTCGCGCTGCGGGCCGACGGCCGCTGGATCCCTGCGGAGTCGAAGGGCGGGCGCGATCGCTTCCTCGGTCGCCTGAGCCTCGAGCTCGGCTACCGCCTCGTCGTGCGGGGCGCGCAGCTGGGCGCCGCGGCGGGCGTGCGCCTGCGTCCGGGGCCGGCGTCGCGCTGGGGACCGGTGCTCCGGCTCTGGGTCGGCTGGGCGGTCTGAGCGAGCTCAGGCCCGCAGCAGCCAGACGAGGCCGGCGAGGCTCAGCGCGAGCACCGTCCCGGCGAGCAGGTAGAGGAAGAGGTCCGCCGAGGGGCGCGCCCTCGTCCGCGCGAGGTCCTTCGGCGCCTTGGGCGCCGCGGGGATCGCCGCGGGGTCGATGGGCGGATCGGAGGGCGCGGAGACCGGCTCCGGCTCGGGGTCCGGCGGGGGCTCGTAGGCCGCGTCCGCCGCCGCGAGCGCCTCCCGACGGAGGGCCTCGGCCTCGTCCTCGAAGGCGAGCCAGGTGGCGCCGAGCCGCAGCTCGTCGCCGTCCTTCAGGCGCGCTTCCCGCACCTCGTGGCCGTTTCGGAAGGTGCCGTTCTTGCTGCCCAGGTCCCGGAGCAGCACCCCATCGAGGTCGTGCACGAGCTCGACGTGCTCCCGGCTGCAATCGGCGTCGGCGAGGGTAAGGTCGCAGCTCGCGTCGCGGCCGACGACGAGCCGGCTCGGCGGCGGCGGGAGCTCGAGGCGTCCGGCGCCGGCCCCCTCCGTCACCACGAGGCGCGGCGGCGCGGGCGCGTTCG
>JBCDGX010000758.1:0-3038 GCA_038750805.1 Myxococcota bacterium | reverse complement strand
GCCGGGACCGCGTCGAAGAGGTCCGCCACGAGGAGGTAGTCGGCGACCTGGTCGATGGGCGCTTCATTGTCCGTGTTGATGGCCACGATGGTCTTGCTGCCCTTCATGCCCGCGAGGTGCTGGATGGCCCCGCTGATGCCGACGGCGATGTAGAGCTTCGGCGCGACGACCTTGCCGGTCTGCCCGACCTGGAGGTCGTTCGGCACGTAGCCGGCGTCCACCGCCGCGCGGCTCGCGCCCATGGCGGCGCCGAGGGCGTCGACGAGGGGCTCGAGCACGTTCTCGAAGTTCTCGGCGCTCTTCAGCGAGCGCCCGCCGCTGACGACCACGTCGGCCTCGGTGAGCTCGGGGCGCTCGGACTTGACCGTCTCGATGGAGACGAACTCGATGCGCCCGGCGGCCTCGGAGGCGTCCGCCACGTCGACCTCCTCGGTGTCGCTCTCCCCGCCGGTCTCCGGCGCTGGGTCGAACTCGGACTGGCGGACGGTCACGACGTGCACGTCCGTGGTGAGGGTCATCGTGCCGAACACGTTGCCCGCGTACATGGGCCGCGTGTACGTCAGCGCGTCGCCGCTGGCGTCGACGCCGCTGATGTCCGACGCGACGCCGGCCTCGAGCTTCGCGGCGACGCGCGGGAGCAGATCCTTGCCGTAGGTGCTCGCGCAGGCGACGAGCACGCCGTACTCGTTCTCCTTGGTGACCTCGGCGACGGTCGGGGCGTAGGCCTCGGCCGTGTAGCCGCCCTCGATGTCGGCGGTGAGCAGCGTGCGGGCGCCGTAGCCCGTGAGGCCCTCGGCTGCGTCCTCGGCGCCCTCGCCGATCACGAGCACGTCGAAGGCGCCGTCCGTGGCCTCGGTGACCTGACGGGCGA
Organism: Myxococcota bacterium; assembly: GCA_038750805.1. Lineage (GTDB taxonomy): Bacteria > Myxococcota_A > Polyangia > Polyangiales > Houyiibacteriaceae > CALCTH01. The sequence continues at coordinate 2,167 of JBCDGX010000758.1, read as the reverse complement.
AGGTGATGGCGGAGAGCGTGGTCTTCCGGGCGGCGCCCTCGACCAGCTCGGCAACGATTAGAACATCGGTCATCGGTCTGTCCTTTCTTCTCGGCTGGTGCGGGGACTCAGAGGACCTTGGCCTCGGTCTGGAGCTTCTCGACGAGCTCCTCGACGGTCTCGAGGAACACGGTGGAGCCGGAGCGCGCCGGCGGAAGCGTGAAGCTGGTGTAGGCGTTCACGCGCTTCGCCTCGACGCCGAGGTCGCCCGCCGTCGTCTCCTCCACGGGCTTCTTCTTCGCCTGCATGATGCCCTTCAGCGAGGCGTAGCGACCGCCATCGGACTCGGGGTAGGCGAAGTCGTCCGGCGTGACGCCGTTCTTGATGGCCTGCGGCTGGAGGATGCGGTCCGAGGCCGTGAAGACGCAGGGCGCCGTGACCTTGAGCGTCTGCTGCCCGACGTCGAGCTCGCGCTTCACCGTGAAGCTCTTGCCCTCGTCGTCGGTGGCGATGTGCATCGCGTAGTTCACGAGCGGCCAGTCGAGGAAGTCGGCGAGCTTCGTGCCGGCGACGTTCGAGTCGCCGTCGGCGGACTGCTTGCCGAGGAACACGACGTCCGGCTCCTCCTTTTTCACGATGGCCTCGAGGATCTGCGCGACCACGTGGCTGTCGAGGTCGTCGTCCTCGGCCTCGACGAGGATGCCGCGCTCCGCGCCCATGGCGAGGCCCTGGCGGATCGTCTGCACCGCGTCCTTCGGACCGATGGAGACGAGCACGACCTCACCGACGCGCTTCTTCGACGAGGCGTCCTCGGTGAGGCGCAGCGCGGCCTCGAGGCTCCACTCGTCGAAGGGGTTCATCTTCCACTCGAGGCCGTCCGACGTGACCTTCGAGCCATCGTCCGAGACCTTGACCTTGTTCGCGTTGTCCGGGTCGGCGACGCGCTTGACGGGGACGAGGATCTTCAACTCGGGCCTCCTTCGGCCGGGCCCGCGCGGGGCTCGGTTGGGGGGAGGCGTAGCTCGGCCTCCCGGAGCAGCCGGCGGTTCCGCCGGGGCTGCGAAATGAAACGGAAACGAACGTGGGCTTAGAGGGTTTGACGCACTGAGTCAAGGGATGACGCGACGCGTCATTCCACCTCGGCGGGAGGCTCCGGGGAGAGGCCCCGGAGGAAGAGCTCGGTGTACTGCTGCGCCGCCTTGCGCAGGGCGGAAGGCTCGGGCTCGCCGAGCGCCCAGGTCAGCATGATCCCGTCGACGCCGCCGTAGAGCGAACGCGCCGCCAGGCGCGGGCTGACGTCGTCGCGGAACATCCCACGGGCCTGCCCGTCGGCGATGACGCCGGCGATCACCTCGAGGTACTTCAGGAAGAGCGGCGTCGCGTATTGCTTGAGGAGCGTCGAGCTCTGCCGGAGGTTCACCGTCACCACCTCCGCGAGGTCGCGGTTGGCCTCCACCTGGCCGAGCTGGAGCGCGATGATCCGCCGGATGCGCTCGCGCGGGTCATCCGCCGCGCTGGCGACCTCCCGCATGACCTCGATGAGCTGCCCGATGCGGTCCTCGAAGATCGAGATCAGGACGTGGTCCTTGTTCTCGAAGTAGAGGTAGATGGTCCCGTCGGCCACTCCGGCGGCCTTGGCGATTTCCGAGACGCGCGTCGAGTAGAAGCCGTTCTTGGCGAAGACGCGGATGGCGGCGGAGAGGATGCGCTCGCGCTTGTCGCCACTGCCGCCTCGGCGCTTGCCCTTCGGCGCGGCTTCGGGTGTGCTGCTCTCGCGTCGACGCCCGCTCATCCGACGGCCCCCGAGCCGTCGCTGGCTGCGACTGAATCGCCGTTCATCCCCCGTCGGGTAGCACGTCCCCGCCGAGAGGGTCAACGCGCTCCGGGCCGCGGCCGAGAGAGGAGCAGCGCGGGTTGGCCTGCGAGCTCGCCGAGAATCCCGGTGGCATCCGCCGGGGGCGGGACGCGCCGAAGGACACCGAGCGCCGTCGCCCCCGCCGCCGCGAAGCGCGCCCTCGACACCTCCGGCGGGAGGGCGTCGCGCACGGCCCGGCGGGCCTCGCCGAGCGCCGCCGGGAGCGCCGCGACCAGCGCGTCGAGCGAGCTCGCGTCCGGGGCGAGCCAGACCATGGCGTGAACGCCGCCGCGGTGGCTTCCGCTCCGCGCGCCGAGGACGCGGGCGCCGCGG
>JBCDGX010000757.1:0-3045 GCA_038750805.1 Myxococcota bacterium | reverse complement strand
CCGCGAGCATCATCAAATGCGCCGGAAACCCGTCGACGTCCTTCGTCCAGGTCAAGGCCTCGTGGCCGACCACGGCGCGTGAGCCCACGGCGTGAATGCTCTGAAAGACCGGGCGCAGGCCCTCGCCGCGGAGCGCTTGTAGCAGCGGACCCAGCCCGAAGAGCTCCTCGGCGATGCCGCCCTGGTCGGGCATCTCGGCCACGGTGCTCGTGGGCCGGCGCCGCGTCTGAATCACGAAGCGGAGCTCGACGCGCCCGAGGCGGAGCCGGTCGCCGTCCTTTAGGCGGACGGGCTCCTCACCGACGCGGGCGTCGTTGCAGTAGGTGCCGTTCCGGCTCCCCAGGTCGACGAGGAAGAACTCGTCGCCCTCTCGGTGCAGCGCGGCGTGCAGCTTCGAGACCGAAGCGTTCGCGAGGTGAAGGTCGGCGTCCCCGTGGCGCCCGAGGCGAAAGGGGGTTCGGTCGACGGTCTGCGTCGCGACGATGCCCTGGTCCTGAGACCAGATCTCGAGCACACCCGCCGTCTGCCGCCTGCGGCCGCGCCGCTCGCGCAGCGCCGGGGGCGGACCGGGAATGGTGACCCCGGGCGCGTGCGCGCGAGGCGGGGGCGCAGCGATGCTGCCAGCGGACGAAGGGTGGTTCATGGCGAAGACGCGGAGGCGCCTCCTACGTCAACGGTGCCGGCGCCGGGCACTTTAGGCCGCTTCGGGCGCGTGCCGGACGACGACGCCGACCCTCATGCACGGAGACCCGGGAGGGCGGGGGCCTCGCCGCGTCGCGCGAGCCGCGCCTCGAGGCGGGCGACCCGGTGGTCGCGCTCGCCTTCGGTCTCGAGCGGGCACGTGTGCCGGGCGTGCTCGAGCGCCTGGCCGAGGTCCTTGCTCCGGTGCTCGTGAAACTTGGCCAGCGCGAGGCGCACGCGCGCGTCGTCGGGCCGCGCGGCGAAGGCGCGCGTGAGGGCCAGCCCCTCGTCCGCGAGACGTCGCTCGCGCCGAGCCAGCCGCGCGGCGAGCAGAAGCGCGTCGACGGTGCAGCGCGCGTCGCCGCCCCCGGCGGCGGCCGCCTCGGCGAAGGCTCGGGCGAGCCTCGCGTTGCCCGCGCGCTCGGCGACGGTGGCGAAGCCGAGCTGCTCGTCGGGCTCGAGCTCCCGGCGGAGCGCCCCGTAGCGCGACGCGAGCTCCCCGAGGAGGGCGGCGAGCGCGACGAGGTCGTGGCCGTTGTGCTCGACGACCGCGTCGAGGCGCCCGGGGCAGCCGCTCCGGAGGAACTGGAGGTAGATGCCCGGGATCTCCGCACCGTCGACGTCGTGCTCGCGCACGAAGCCGAGCACCTCGCGCTCCATGTCGACGAGGCGCACCCGATCGAGGCGGCGCTTGTAGAGGCGCCGCGCGCAATGGAGCAGATCGAGGTGCGGCGGCAGCGTGGGCGCCGGGATGCGGTTGAGGACGAAGCGCGCGCGGAGCAGGGGCCAGTCGAAGCTCTTGCCGTTGTAGGAGACTACGCAGCTCGCGGCCTCGATGCGCTCGGCCAGGTGCCGAAGCAGCGGGCCCTCTTCGCCGAGGCGGGTCAGGAGGAGCTGCTCGACGAGGAGCGACTCGTCCTCGAAGAAGGCCACGCCGACGAGGAAGGGCACGGTCCCGGCGGACGTCCCGAGCCCGGTCGTCTCGGTGTCGACGAGGAGCATGCGGCTCAAGTCGACGCCCTCGAGGGCCGGGTCGAGGGCCAGCTCGGCGACGCGCGGGCTCTTCGCCGCGAGCGCCGAGCGGATGGGAACGCAGCCATGGTGATGGTGCGGCTCGAGCCAGGTGGCGACGGTGTGCACGGGGCCGTGGGGCGTGTCCGCGCGGCGACCGGGGAGGGCCTTCGCGGGGCCTTGCTGGGCGAGGGCCGGCGCGTCCCGGAGCACGCGAGCGAGGAGCCCCGGCTCGGCGGCGGGCTCGGCTTCGGCCTCGTCGCGGAGCGCGCTCCGTTCGCTCGCCTCCATGGCGTCGAGCGTCCTGCGGAGGGCGGCGATGCGGTCGCGCCTCCGATCGCCCTCCGCGGCGGCCGGGGTGGCGCGGGAGCCCGGTCCGGCGTGGCCGAGGCGCGCGAGCTTTCCTGCGAGGCGTCCCATCACGTTGGCCGCAGGCTCAATGGGCCGTCGTGAAGCCGGCGTCGTCGAGGAGCGCGAGCACCAGCGACTTCCGGGGGGCCTGCTTGATGCCCGGTACGGCGCTCGGCAGCCCGGCGTCGGGCCCGATGCACGCGGGGCAGCCCTTCGCGCAGCCGCAGCGCTCGATGAGCGCGCGCGCCCGGTGCGGGAGCCCCTCGCGCTCGTCGAAGAGTCGGGGCGCGAGGCCGATGCCGCCGGGCACCGCGTCGTAGAGGAAGAGCGTCGGGTCGAAGCCGCCGCCGCCCGAGCTCGGCGGCGCGCCGTCCGCGGCCTGGTCGCCGACGCTCGTCCCGAGGTCCCGCGGGTCCACCATCAGCCCCGTCGCCGCCACGACGCGAAGCGACGCGAGGAGGCCGCGGAGCCCGTCGACGACGGTCGCGCGCTGCACGCCCCGGGCCTCGGCGAAGGCGAGCACCAGCTCTTCGGGCCAGGTGAGCCAGAAGGCGCTCGTGTGCATCTGCATCTCCGGAAGGCGGACGTCGCCGTAGCCCACGTTCTCGTGCGTGTGGAACTTGATCTTCTTGTAGGCGACGACCTTCTGGACGACCGACACCTCGCCGAGCCCCGCGGCCACGCGCAAGGGCGCAGCGGTCGCGGTCGGCGCCTCGGGACGGACAGGGGCGCCCGTCCCCATGAGCACCGGACGGGCTGCGACGTCCGTCCCCGTCGTCACCGCCAGGCGCGCCTCGGCAGCGAGGGGCGCGCCGTCCTCCTCCTCGAGGACGGTCACCTTCGTGTGGGTGATCGCCGTCGTGTAGTAGTCGGGCTTGACCCTCCGCACGAAGGCCTTGTGGTTCTCGAAGTCGAGGCGCTCGACCTGATATTGCGCGCCGGCGTGCTGGTAGATGGCCTGCACGTGCAGCATCACGTGCGTCGAGCGCCAGTCCATCTCGG
>JBCDGX010000756.1:0-3059 GCA_038750805.1 Myxococcota bacterium | reverse complement strand
GTCGACGTCGGCGATGGACTTCGTGTCCTTCACCAGGCCGGCCGTGGTCGGGCTCGTCTTGAAGCCAAGGCTCAGCACGTCGCTCGCGCTGTAGCCGGACTCGTGCTCGGGGTCGCTGTAGCCGTCGCCCTCGATGTCGCCGCCCTTCGGCGAGCGGATCTCGACCTCGTAGCCCGCCTCCTGGAAGACGTGCCAGGCGTGCGTGAGCTCGGACCACCAGAAGCCGATGGGCCAGCCCGTCAGGGGCGAAGTGGTGTGGTTGGAGGCGATGAGGAGGATGCGCTTGGCGCCGGCTTGGGGGTTCGTGCTGCTCATGGTCCGAGAGTGGCGACGCCTCGGACCTTTCGGGAGACCGAACGGCTGAAAGAAGTACTCTCACGGGGCGAAATGCCGGATGCCCTCGCCGACGTCGATTTGAACCTGCTCGTCGTGCTCGACGCCCTCCTCGACGAGGCCTCGGTCACGCGCGCCGCCGCGCGCCTCCACAAGAGCGTACCCGGGACCAGCCACGCGCTGGGTCGGCTCCGCGAGACCCTCGGCGACCCGCTCCTGGTCCGCGCCGGCCGGGGCATGGCGCTCACGGCCCGCGCCGAAGCGCTCCGCCCGGCGCTCCGCGAGGCCCTGGCCCACGTCGAGTCGTTGCTCACGCCGCCCGAGGCCGTGGACCCGCGGACGCTCGAGCGCACCTTCACGCTCCACGTCACGGACCACGTGCTGCTCGTGCTCGGCGAGCGCCTCGAGGCCCGCCTCGCCGCCGAGGCTCCGCGCGTCGCCTTCGCCTTCGGCGCCGTGAAAACCGACACGCCGGACGCGCTCCGCGCCGGGCGCCTCGACGCCGCCATCGGCGTCTTCAAGGGCGGCTTCCCCGAGCTCCGGCGCCGGCTCCTCTTCAAGGACCGCTTCGTGTGCGCCGTGCGCGAGGGGCATCCGAGGGTCGGAAAGACCCTCGACCTCGACACCTACACGCGCCTCTCGCACGTGCGCATCGCCCCGCGCGAGCAGCCCGGCGGCATCGTCGACACGCTCCTCGAGGCCGAGGGCCGGACCCGCCACGTGGCGCGCTCGGTTCCCTACTTCCACGCGGCGCTCCACCTGGCGGCGTCGACGGATCACCTCGTCACCGCCTCGAAGCGCATGCTCGAGGTGCTCGCCCCGACGCTCGGCCTCCGCCTCCTCGAGCCCCCGCTCCCCTTCCAGCCCTACCCCCTCGCGCTGCTCTGGCACCCGCGGAAGAGCGACGACCCCGCGCATCGCTGGCTGCGCGAGCTGCTCGTGGACGTGGCCAAGGAAGCGGCGCCTTAGTGCCCAGCCCGGAATTCGGTCCGCCGTACCGGGTAGCCGCGCCGAGAGAAATCCGCCGAAATCCGAGGCCGGCCGCGAATACGTAGAATCGGCGCGGAGGCAACCATGGCGACCTACGTTCGACCCGACATCACCACGCTGAGCAAACGAGACTTACGGCGGCTGCGCGAGGGCATCGCGAAAATGCAGTCGTATGCATTCACCGACAATCGTGGCTTCCTCTATTGGTCAGGGCGCCACGGGTTCCCAACCTACGATTGCCCACATCACACGCCGGACTTCCTGACCTGGCATCGCGCTTACATCCTTGCTTTCGAACGCGCGCTCCAAGATGCGATGGACGACGCGACCTTTGGGCTTCCTTATTGGGATTGGACCCGCGGGGGGGAGCTACCGGAGGCCTTCGCGGACGCGACCTATCGTGTCTCCGGAGAGGACCAGCCGAATCCGCTGTACTCCACCCGCATCCTCGTGGGCAGCGAAGACCGGTGGACGAGCCGCGGGAGCAATCCGCCCACCCACCCCTGGCTGGTGCACGCCATGGATCGGGCCACCGCGGCGCAGCAGGAAAGCTCCTTTGAAGGTTCACCCTTCGGCGCCGGGTTTCAGGCCGTCGTAGAGAGTGGGCACGACGCCATCCACGGCTGGGTAAGCGGGGACATGGGATCGGTGGCGTTCTCGGCTTACGATCCGCTCTTCTGGTTTCACCACTGCAACGTCGACCGGCTCTGGGCCGTCTGGCAGGACGCGCACGTGGACGCGACCTACAGCGCTCGAGTCCGAAACGCGCCGCTCACGGGCTTCACCTCGATCGGCGCCGACATGATCGACTTCCGCGCGCTGGGCTACGAGTACGTCGTCGCGCGCTCCGAGACCGAGGTCACCGAGACCTTCGGCTCGCTACAGGCCGGGCAGTGCTTCACCACCCGCATCCCCGTTCCATCCCACTTCGATGGCTCGTCGCTCCTACTTCGGCACGTTCGGCCGCCGGGCCAAACGCTCGAGGTACGCGTCTTCCTCGACGACGAATACGCCGACGCTCAGACCCCGATCGAAGACAATCCGAAGCTCGCCTCCCGGCGGGTGCTCTTCGGTCACGCGTCCTGCACCGGGTCGGACCCCGTTCACTGCGACTGGCGACGCCCCCGGGACCCCAAGGACCCGCGTGGCCCGCACCATCGACTTCCCTTCGATGCGTCGTTCCCGATCCCCACGGAGACGCTCCGGCGCGCGCGCGGGTCGCGAAAGAGCGTGCATGTCACGGTGGTGCTCGTGGACGAGAACGGTGACCTGGTCCCCGCCGACAAGCTTGCCTTCGAGCGGGTGGACCTCCTGACGCGCTGAGCAGCGAAGCTCAGCGCTCGTCGCCCACGACGACGTGCACCTCCGGTGGCCCGAGCTCCGTCGGCGCCTGCAGCGCGCCGTCGGCGTCCACGACGAACAACGTGAACGTGCTCGCACCAGGTTCGGGTGTGACCCACATCTCGAGTGCATCGCGCCGCGGATCCGGATGGCCGGGGCCGCTGCCGTATACGAACGCCTCCGGCGGCCGCATCGGATGCGCCGGCCTACCGGGCTCCACATGGAGCGCGTAGGTCACGACGCCTGGGACGACCCGGACACGAAGACGAGCTCCGGGAGGTACCTCTCCGAGCACGAGCCGGTCGGCGAAGCGTTGGACGCTCATTCGCCGAAGCTCGAGTCGCGTACCTTGACCTTCACACCCCGGAGGATGCCCGCGCGGACCCGGTCATCGG
>JBCDGX010000755.1:0-3072 GCA_038750805.1 Myxococcota bacterium | reverse complement strand
GTCCTCGTCGGGGCGGGGGGCGCGGCGCGGGCGGCGCTCGTCGGGCTCCGGGACGCGGGGGCCGCGTCCATCGTCGTGGCGGCGCGTCGTCCCGCGCAGGCGGCGGTGCTGACGGAGGCCCTCGGCGGCACGCCCCGGGCGCTCGAGGGGCTCTCCCTCGAAGGCGCGACGCTCGTCGTGCAGGCGACGAGCGCGACGCTCGATGCGTCGGCGGGCGCGGAGCTGGCGGCCGCGCTTCGCCTGGAGGCGACGGCGCCCGAGGCCACGGTGGTGGATCTCGTCTACGCGCCGCGGCGCACGGCCGTGCTGGCCGCCGCGGAGGCGGTGGGGCGGCGCACGGTCGACGGGGTCGGCATGCTCCTCCATCAGGGCGCTCTCGCGCTCGAGGCGTGGACCGGGCAGCCCGCGCCGCTGGAGGCCATGCGCGCCGCCCTGGAAGCGTCGCTCGGCCACTCCGGATGACAAGTTGGCAGCGCCCGGGGCGGCGCCGCGATCGGATGGCAAGGCCAGACCCCAACGCCTGCGCTTCGCGGGCGTACATCGGGGTCGGTGAATCTGGCACGTCCGCTGCACGTCTTGCCCGACGTGGAATCACGGCTCCTCCCCCTCGCCCTCGTGGCGGGCCTCCTCGTCGGCGGCGCCATCGTCGGCGACGCGCTCTTCGTGACCGACGAGGAGCGCCTCGAAGTCTTCGTCGACGCCCTCTCCGGGGAGCTCGACGACGACGCCATCGGCGAGGCCCTCTCCTTCGCCGACCCGAACCGCGAGCCCGTCGAGCTCCTCGCGACGGGCGGCGTCCGCGCTCGCTTCGACGAAGGCCAGGAAGCGCGCCTCGCGCACGCCGCCCGCGAGCTGTTGGCGCCCTTCGCCTCGACGGACCTCGATCTCGTCCAGCGCACCGTCGACGTGCACGGGGACGACGCGCGGGTCGCCGTGCGCGTCCGCGCCGAGGGCGCACTCCACGACGCCACCTTCGACTTCGCACGCCACGGCGACGGCTGGCTCCTGCGCCGCGCCCGGGTCCGCTCGGGCTCCTAGAAGGTCTCGGGTGGCGCTGCCTCGTCCGTGAGCGGCTCCGGGGGCGGGCCCCAGCCGAAGCGGTTGCGAAGGACGAAGCGGAGGGCCGGCAGGCCGAAGACGCCGAAGAAGAAGCCGGCCGAGACCATCGAAGGTCCGTCGCGATCGTCGACGAACTCGCCGTGGGCGAACTGCGAGGCGAGGTACACGAGCGACGCGGCGAACACCGTGGCGCCTACGACGGAGCCGACGAAGCGCCGGAAGCGTCCCCGGGTCACGCAGGCCAAGCCGAGGCATACGGTCAACCCCGCCATGACGTAGCCGGACCACGCAGGGCTCATCGCGCTCGACGAGAGGCAGAATAGCCCCGAGGCGAGCATGGCCGTGAGGCCGATGAGCCCTCGGGCCACGGGACCGAGGCCGCGCTCGATCGCCGCCTCCGCTTCACGGCTCTGGCCCAACGTCGGCATGGCACGACGCTAGCCGGACCGCCGGGCGGCATCCAGGCCGGGGCACATGTACGGGCTAACTTTACGGGTCGTCGGGCGTGTCACCGCCGCCTTGGTCCGCGGGCGGCGGGTCCTTCGTGCCGGCGTCGGGCGCGTAGGGGTCGGCCGGGGGCGGACCCAGGTCGAAGACCTCGGGGGGCGCTGACGGATGATCGGCCGCCGGGTCACACAGCTCCGTGTATGGATGGGCTGCACCGGCGTCGCAGGGAGGGAGCCCGAGGTCCATCTGCCCCGGTGCGCCGCGCTCGCGGCTCGGGTCGCGTGCTCCGTCGACGTCCTCGGCGCAGGTCTCGGCCGTCGACAGCAGCGCGAGCCCGAGGCTCATGGCCAATCGCATCATGGGTTCTCCGGTCGCCCCGCGAGTGACGGCGACGACGGGGCCCTGGACCGCGGCGCCGGCCCTTCGGCTCAGCGGCCGGGAGAATTTCCTTGGCGTGAGCCGATCGGGGCGCCTCGCGGTCCGGAGGGCGCGATGGCGGCTCCCCTGAGACGACTCGCGCCGGCCCACGAGCCCGACGACGCCGAGCTGGTGCTCCGGGCGCGCGAGGGCGACCGCTGGGCCGAGGAGATGATCTACCGGCGTCACGTCGGACGGCTCACGGCCATCGCGGCGCGGCTCCTCCGCCACGGCGCGGACGTCGAGGACGTGGTGCAGGAGACCTTCCTGGCGGCCTACGCGGACCTCGAGGCGCTCCGCGAGCCGGCGCGGCTCGGCGCCTGGCTCGCCCGGAGCATGGTCCACCGCTGTCACAAGCGGTTCCGGCGTCGGCGCGTGCGTCGCCTGCTCGGCCTCGAGGTGGGACGCGACGAGCCCCTCGAGGCGCAGGCCAAGGCCGGCACCTCGCCGGAGCTTCGGGCGGAGCTGGCGCTCCTCGATCGCGCGCTCGACGGGCTCGGCGACGCGGACCGGATCTGCTGGGTGCTGCGGGTCCTGGAAGGGCATCCGCTCGCCGACGTCGCCGAGCTCGCCGGGTGCTCGCTGGCGACCGCGAAGCGGCGCATCGCGCGGGCGCAGGCGCACCTCGCGCGGCACGCGGAGGGCACACCGTCCACCCCTCGAGAGGAGGCCCTCGATGCGCCCGCCTGAGCAGCTGGCCGAGCACCTCGAGCGCGACGCGAACGCGGGGCGTGAGGCGCGCATGTGGCAGGCCATCGACGCGCGGCGCGGGCGGCGACCGCGTCGCGCTCGCCGGCTCCTCCCCATGGCGCTGGCGGCGGTCGCGGTCGGCCTCGCGGCGATCGTCCTCACGTGGCCCCGGGAGCCGGTCCCCACGGCGCTCGTAGGGGCGGACGGGAAGGCGCTCGACGGGGCGCTTCGTCCCGGGGTGCACGCGCTGAGCGACGCATCGCGCATCGTCGTCGCGGACGGCGCGCGCCTCGACGTGCTCGACAGCTCGCCTCGGGAGCTCGAGCTGGCGCTCCGCAGCGGTCGCGCCCGTTTCGAGGTCACGCCCGGGGGACCGCGGCGCTGGGCCGTGGCCTGCGGCGACGTGCGCGGGGAGGTGGTGGGCACGGTCTTCGAGGTCGACCGCCAGGGCGAGCTCGT
>JBCDGX010000754.1:0-3075 GCA_038750805.1 Myxococcota bacterium | reverse complement strand
GCCCGCCCGCGCCGGTGCCCGAGCCGCTCGCGGCCGAGCTTACGGCCCAGAACCGTGCGCTCCTCCAGCGCGTGGCGTTCGGGGACGACGTCGCGCACGACGCCGAGGACCTACTCGCCCGCGCCCAGCCGCACCTCCCCGCCATCGGTCGCCGGCCGGACCTCGCCGAGCCCCTCGGCAACGTCTGCCTCTACGCGGTGCGCGCGCACGTGCAGGCCGGACGGCGGGTCCTTGCCGAGCGGACGGCGCTCCGCTGCCTCCAGCTCGTCCCGGACCTGACGCCGGATCCGGACGTGCATCCGCCACGGGTGCGCCGGCGCCTCGCCCGGGCGCGAGCCGAACGCGAGCGCGTGGGCGAACGGCTGGTCGTCACCACGCCCGAAGACGATCCCGGCGAGTGCGCCGTTCGGGTGCAGGGCCGCCGGATGGGCGCGACGCCACGCGTCGAGGTGCTCCTCGCGCCGGGGCCCGCCTTCGTGCAGGTCGAGTGCGATCCCGAGCCGGGCCGGGTCCACGCCCTCGAGCTCGAAGGCGGCGGGCGAAGCGAGCGCGAGGTCCCCGTCGGTCTCGAGCAGGCGCTCGGCGGCGCCGGGCCCCTGAGCCTCGGCTACGCGACGGCCGCTCGCCGGGACGCGCGGCGCGGCGACCACGGCGCCCGGCTCGTCCGCGCGCTGCAGCTGGACGCGGTCGTGCTGGCCTGGCGTACCGGCGACGCGGCGCACCTGGCGCGCGTGGACGCCCAGGGAGCAACCGTCGACGCCCGCTTTCCGGCAGGCGATGCGGTGGCCCTCGGTGCGGCCCTCGATGCGCTCGCCGAAGGCCGAAGCGTCGACCTCGGCCCCGCGTCACCGCGCCCGCCGCGGGCCGAGCCGCTGCAGGCCGCGGCCCCCTCGCCAGCCGTCTACCGTCGCACCCCCGCGTACCTGGGCTTCGGCTACGGCTTCGTGCTCCTCGGCATCGGGGGCCTCGCCGGCGGCTGGGGCACCTACGTGCGCTGGCGCGAGACGAACGACGCGCTCGACGGCATCGACGACGCCGAGTTCGACCGGCGCTTTCAGCGCGAGGACCGCTCGCTCGTGAGCCAGCTCGAGGACCGCGACGCGCAGCGCGTTCAGGCCCTCGCGCTCGGAGGCGGCGGCGCCGGGTTCCTCTCCCTCGCCATGCCCCTCCTCCTCCCGGAACGCGAAGGGGTGCCCTGGGGCGCCTGGGTCGCGGGGATCGCCGGGGCCGGGGCGCTCGGCGCGGGGCTCTGGCTTCGCCGCGATCACGAGACGCCCGACGCCGAAGGGCTCCGCTTCCAGCAGGCCCAGCCCCTCGCGGGGCTCGTCGCGATGCACGGGGCCCCGCTCCTGACGATCCCGCTCGTGTACGCGCTGCGCTGGGCCGCGGGCCGGGCGCGCCGGGACCGAGCGAGCGCTCGGCTCACCCCGCTTCCGGGAGGGGCGCGCCTCGAGCTCGGCCTGGCGCTCTGAGGTCAAGGGCCTGACGCTCACGCCCCGGGGCTCTCCCGAACGGGCAGAAAACGCCTGAAAACCGCGCCATCACGCTGCCGGAACGCCTCCTGCAGCCGCGCGCGGTGATGTCCGCTCCCGCTTCCGCACCCGTCGAGGTCGTCCGGCTCCCGAATGGGGCCACCAGCGCCCGCGTCGGCGACGTCTGGCTCGAGGACCCTCGCGACCCCGTCGCCCAGGCCCGGGCCTTCATCTCTCCAGCCGAAGCGAAGACCTTGGACACGGTCGTCCTCTTCGGCGGCGGCACCGGGCATCGGGTGGCGCGCCTCCGCGAGGTGGGGGTCCGCCACGTCGTGGTCTACGAGCCCTTCCCCGAGCTCCGGGAGCTCGCCCGCGGCCCCCTGCTCCCGCGCTTCGAGGGCACCTTCCTCGCTGGCGACGAGGACGAGCTCATCGACGCCGTGGCCGCGGCCATGACGAAGCCCGAGCAGATCCAGCTCCTCAGCAGCCGCGGCTACGCGACGCTCTTCCCGGACTTCCAGGCCCGCTGCAACGCCGCCGCCCGGGAGGGGCTCGCCTTCGGCGAGGTGCAGTTCAACACGCTCATGTACCGGACCCCGCTCAGCGCCCAGCAGCTGGCCGAGAACGTCCGCCGCCTCGCCGGCACCATCAAGATCGCCGGCCTCGCGCGCCCCCTCGAGGGCAAGCCCGCCTTCATCGTGTCGGCCGGACCGAGCCTCGACCGCAACGTCCACCTCGTCGCGGACGCGGCGAAGCGAGGAGCGGTCTTCGCCGTGAACACGGCCGCGAAGGCAGTCGAGCACGCGGGCGCTCCCGTCGACGTGCTCTGCGCGCTCGAGTCGCTCCCGCATGGCCATCAGCTCGCAGTGAAGGCCAAGTCCCTCCTCCTCGACCTCTCGACGCATGCCACGAGCTTCGACGCGGAGGTCGAGCCGAAGCTCGTGGGCTTCGGAGCCGCGGGCGGGGAGCACGTGGCCCGCCACCTGCCGATGCCGCGCTTCGAGAGCGCGGGCAACGTCGCGAACCTCGCGCTTCGGGCGTGCCTGCTCTGGGGCGCGGACCCCATCGTCGTCCTCGGCCAGGACTGCGCGTTCCCGGACGGCCGGCTCTACGCCTCGCACGGCGGGCGCGACATGTGGCGCGCCCGCGTCGAAGGCGAGGTGGTGCATTTCGAGGTCGAGGAGGCCATCTGGAAGCTCTTCAGCGACCACGATATCCCGCCGCCGCGCCAGTCCCCGGCGCTCGAGCTGCCCGCCTGGGGCGGTGCGGGCACGGTGACCTCTTCCCCGGTCTTCGCGAACGTCGCGAAGTACCTTCACATCATCTCGCGCGGCGAAGCCCAGGGGCGCACGCTGATCGACGCCACCGAGGGCGGCGCGCGCATCGAGGGCTGGACCGAGCGACGCCTCGAGGACGTGCTGGCCGAGCTTCCCGAGCGCGCGCACGGGCTCCACGAGGCCTTCGAGGTCGCCCCGCGCTTCAGCCAGGAAGAGGTCGATCGCGCCCGCCGGAGCCTCAAGGGCGAGCTCCTCGCCGTCGAGAAGGCCGCCGCCCAATGCGTGCAGAAGACCGGCTCGGCCCGGGACCGCGCCGCCAAGCGCCT
>JBCDGX010000753.1:0-3076 GCA_038750805.1 Myxococcota bacterium | reverse complement strand
GAAGGGGATGCCCGTCCGGCGGGACTCCTCGAGCGCGCGCCGAGCTCGCGCGCCCTTTCCTCGACGTAGTCGGCGGCGAGGCGCGCTAGGAGCTCGAAGGCCAGCTCGAGCTCCTCGGGGTATAGCCCCTTGTCGCGAAGGAAGGCGTCGGGTCGCCGCACCTGCTCGGCGGGCGTCCCGAGGTCCGCGGGCCGCGTGGTGAGAACCGGCCACTACAGGTGGGAGCGGACCGCCCCCGCGGGCACCGGTTGGCAGGCCTTGCTGTGGCCGGGAAGGTGTCGATAGATGCTTGACTTGTTTCTACGAAGCGATGGCAGGGGGGCGCCCAGGATGTGCTGCGCCTCCGTGGACCGAGCCGCCGCGTTAGTCCTCGACCGGCCGCACCCAATGCCGCCGCAGTCGTTCTTCGACCCCACGAAGCTCGGGGCCCCAGACGCCGTGGCGCTGGAACTGGGCGCGGATGGTGAGCCCGAGGCCGCGACCGTCCGCGAAGCCGAAGCAGACGGACACGACAAGCGCCGGGGCCTGGCGGTCGAACCGGGCGCCGCAGCGGAAGCAGGCATCGGGGAGCGCGGACGCCTTGAAGGGCGACTCGCACGAGAGGCAGGTGGCCCCGATCACGTGACTCTCCACGCGACGAAGCATGCCGCGACGGCGGCAGGAGGGCAGGGCGGGTGATGTGGGATGAGGATCTGGGCGGGTGGGCAGGCCAGCGGACGTGGTGCTCGTGAGGCGAGGCGACCTGGAGGACCTGGTCGAGGGCATCGACGACGTGGGCGCGGAGTGCCGGGCGAAGTGGGACCCGGCGGACCACGCCGAGGCTCTCGGCCGGTGCCGGAGCATCGCGGAACGATGACGGTGGGTTCCGGTCGTGCGCTCGTGTTTCTGGGTTGAATCCCCCTGGCTTCGGCCCCGTCTTGCAAACGACGGATGCCGTAGTTATTCTCACACCCGCGCGGACCTGGAGGTCAGGCCGCGACAGTCAGAGGGTACTTCGGTACTTCGAGTGAAACGGGGGCGCCTTCGGCGTCCTCATACGAGGGGCGCCCGCCGCGTCCACCGTGACAGTTCCGACCATCGCGGCCGAAGCGACCGCGGGGACCCCACGTGGCCCCGACGGGAGTGAACGCCGCCCGAACGGGGGCCCGAGGGTGGCCTCACGAATGGATGCGACCGCCATGCGCCGACGGATGTTCCTGGGCAAGATTCACCGCTGCCGGATCACCCACGCCGACCTCGAGTACGAGGGCAGCGTAACCATCGACGCCGACCTGATGGACCAGGCGGGGATCCTCGAGCACGAGGAAGTCCAGATCTGGAACGTCACCCGGGGCACGCGCCTCGCGACCTACGCCCTGGCGGGCCCCCGCGGCTCGAAGGTGATCTGCGTGAACGGGGCCGCGGCGCACCTGATGAAGAAGGGCGACATCGCCATCATCGCCACCTTCGGCGACATGGAGGACGCGGAGGCGCGCCGCCACGTCCCGAAGGTCGTGCTCTGCGACGAGAACAACGACGTCATCAGCACGGAGAAGGAGCGGCCGGGGCCCATGATGCCGCGGCACCTCCCGCTCCCCGACGGCCACGGCATCGCTCCGCGGCCTCCCGAGCCGCGCGCCCACTGAGCCGCGACCACGGCCCGCGCGGACGGGGGCTCGACGGAGCCCCGTTCGCGGGCGCGCGGTGCTAGCGTTCGTTCTGCGCCGGGGTGGCGGAACTGGCATACGCAGGCGATTTAAAATCGCTCGGGGGAAACCCCATTGCGGGTTCGAATCCCGCCCCCGGTACCGCGGCTCAGCGCCGATGGCCCTTTTCGTGAATGGCCCGGATCTCGTCGAGGGTCGCCGCGTCGGCGGCGCTCTTGTCGGGTCGATGCGCCTTGAGCCGCGCGAAGCGCAGCGCGAGCCCTGCCGGGTACTGGGGGCTCGCCTGCACGTCGCTGAACGCGACCTCGACGACCAGCTCGGGCTTCACGTGCAGCACGTGGCCCTCCTGGCCGAGGGCGATGGAGCGGAGGTGCTCGCTCTGCCACGCGAGCATCGCGTCGGTCATGCCCTTGAAGGTCTTGCCGAGCATCACGAAGGAGCCGCTCTTCGGGTCCCGCGCCCCGAGGTGGAGGTTGCTCAGCCATCCCCGGCGGCGCCCGGAGCCCTCCTCGACGGCGAGCACGACCAGATCGAGGGTGTGCGCCGGCTTCAGCTTCAGCCAGCTGAACCCGCGGTTGCCGGCCTCGTAGCCAGCGGAGAGGCTCTTCGCCATGAGCCCCTCGTGGCCGGCGCCGGTCGCCGCATCGTAGAACTCCGTCGCCCGCTCGGCGTCGCCGGTCACCAGACGTTCCACGCGGTGCGGCTCCGGGAGGACGGCCTCGAGGCGCGCGATGCGCTCGCGCGCGTCCGCGTCGATGAGGCTCGCCCCGTCCTGGAAGAGCACGTCGAAGTAGAGGTGGCTCAGCGGGAGCTTCTCCCGCATCGCCGCGACGTTCGTCTTCCGGCCGAAGCGCCGCATGGTCGTCTGGAAGGGCTGCGGGCTTCCGTCCGGGCGAAGCGCGATGGCCTCGCCGTCGAGGATCAGCTCGTCCGCGGCGAAGCCGCGCACGGCCTCGACGATCTCCGGGACGCGCGCGCTCACCTCGTGGAGGCGCCGGCTGAATACGCGCACCTCGTCGCCGGCCTTGTGGACCTGGACGCGGGCCCCGTCGAGCTTGACCTCGAAGGCGGCTTCGCCGAGCCGCTCGAGCGCGACCTCGACGTCTTCGGCGGGCGTCGCGAGCATCGGAAGCACCGGGCGGAAGAGCGTGAGCTCGAAGCGGGCGAGCGCCTCCTCGCCCTCGAGGAGCGCGGCCGTCGCCACCTCCGCGACGTTGCCGGCGAGCATGGCGGCGCGGCGGAGCTTGGCGCCGTCGATCTCCGTCGCGGCGGCGACGGCCTCGGTCATCACGCCGACGAGCGCGCCCTGCCGGAGCTCGCCGACCAGGAGGCCCCCGAGGAAGCGCCGCTCCTCGGGAAGCGCTCGCGCGAAGAGAGCCCCCAGCGCGTCCTCGCGCCGCTTCTTCGAGCCGGCGCCGGCGATGGCGGCG
>JBCDGX010000752.1:0-3078 GCA_038750805.1 Myxococcota bacterium | reverse complement strand
GTTCCAGCTCGACTTTCCGAAGCTCCTGCATCGCTACGCCGCGGTCCGCCACCGCAAGACCGGCGGCAACAAGCGCCGGCTCAAGGTGCTGGGCGACCCGGACTGGGCCGCGAGCACGGCGCGGAAGACCTTCGGTCTCGCCAACGTGATGAACCGCGTGTCCGCGCACCGCTGGTTCCTCGAGAAGCTCGTCGGCATCCACCGGGAGGCCCTGCTCCCGGACTTCGCGGGGACCCCGTTCACGACGTGGGCCGAAAGCGAGGGCCTCGTGAAGGACGCGCCGGGCAACGAGGCCGTGCTCTTCCCCACCTGTTACGTGGAGCACAACGAGCCCCAGGTCGGCCAGGACACGGTCGACGTGCTGCAGAAGAACGGCGTCGACGTCAGCTGCGAGCGCGGGCTGAACTGCTGCGGCATGCCCATGTGGGAGAAGGGGCACCTGGACGGGCTCCGCGCCAAGGCCAAGAACAACCTCGACCGGCTCCTTCCGCACGTGGAGGCAGGCGCGAAGGTCGTCGCGATCAATCCGACCTGTTCGATGATGCTTCGGCGCGAGTACCCCGAGCTCGTCGCCGAGGAAGACCGGGAGCGTGCGAAGAAGCTCGCAGAGGCCGTGGTCGATCCTTCGGAGTACCTCTGGAGCATCCGAAAAGAAGACCGTTTCAACACGGATTTCAAGAGCTCTCCGGGCGACAAGGTCGCCTATCACGCGCCCTGCCACCTGCGCGCGCAGGCCATCGGATTCAAGGGGCGTGACCTCCTCCGGAAGATCCCCGGCGTGCGCCCGGCAACGGTCATGGAGTGCTGCGGGCACGACGGCACGTACGGGATGACCGTGGAGGGCTTCGAGGCCGCCGAGCGCGTCGGGAAGAAGGCCTTCGACGGGATGAAGGAGGCGGAGACCGAGGTGTGGGCGACGGATTGTCCGCTCGCGGCGCTCCAGTTCCAGCAGCACGCCGGCGTGCGGCCCATGCACCCCATGTCCGTGCTCGCCCACGCCTACCGCGAGGACGGCTTCGACGCCCCGAAGCGCCTCCCCCCGGGTGACGGGGACGCCAAGTAGCCCCAGTGGGAGAAGCTATGCCGCAGGTTCAGCGCTCCGAGATCCTCGACTACGTCACCTACGACGAGCAGCGCGCGCAGATTCGCGCCTCCGCGATGCAGGCCAAGGACCTCCGTCGCGTCATCGTCGGTACGCACCTCGCGTTCCTCTTCGAGAACCACGAGACGGTTCGCTACCAGGTGCTCGAGATGGTGCGCGCCGAGAAGATCGTGAAGGAAGCGGACATCCAGCACGAGATCGACACCTATAACGAGTTCCTCCCGGGAAAGGGGCGGCTCGGGTGCTCGTTGCTCATCGGCATTCAGGACCCGGCCGAGCGGGCCGAGAAGCTGAGCGCCTGGATGGGCCTTCTCGAGGGGCTCTACGCGCTGAAGGCGGACGGCACCCGGGTGCGGCCGAGCTGGGACGAGCGGCAGGTCGGGGACACCCGGCTCTCCTCGGTGCAATACCTCGTCTTCGAGCTCGGCGGGGACGCGCCCGTCGCCATCGGCGTCGACTTCGGCGACTTCCAGGACGAGGTCGCTTTGACGGACGCGCAGCAGGCGGCGCTCGCCGCGGACCTCGCCGCGGCCTGAGAGCCGTAGGGGCTAGCGCTCGGTCGCCGGTGGGCGGCGGGGCGCGGGCTCGGCCGGGCCATCGGGCGTCGCGTCCGGTGGCTCGGCGTCCGGCGGCGCGTCGCCTGCCCACGGGTCGGCCACGGCATTCTCGGGCGCCTCGCGCCTCGGGACGAGGGGTTCGGCGGGCGGGCGAGGAGCGGGCGCCGGCTCTGGCGACTCCGAGCCTTCCCGGACGACGGGAGGTCCGTCGTCACGCTCCTGCTCGGAGCGCACGGCGACGGCGACCACGGCCAGAAACGCCACGTGGGCGAGCCACACCGTCGCGACGGTGCCGCGGAAGCGCCGGGTCCGCTTCCGCACCGGCTCACCCACGAGCGCCTCGAACTCCTCCGCGTCGATGTGGGCGTAGAGGTGGGGACGCCAGCGCGCGAGGTCCGCGCGCGCCGCGGACACCTGCGCCGTGGCGTGCCAGGTGCGGACGACGAGGTTGACCACCGTCAGCAGCATGATGAGCAGCGCGAGCACGGGCGCGAGGCGCGTCGAGCTGGGCGCCCAGAGCATGAGGATCGCGCCGACCGTGAGCGCCAGGTCCTGCCATAGCAGACCGGCCACCGCCGCGATCTCCTTGCTCACGACGCCGAGCTCGCTTCGAAGCTGCGTCTGGAGGCCGCGGAGGACGCCGGCACGCTCGGCCGAAAGCCCGCGCAGGTGGAACACGTAATCGCTCTTCGCGCGGCGGAGCGCCTCGGGCAGCGCCTCGAGGGCCTCGGACCACGCGGCCCGGGTGCTCGCGAGCTGCACGACGTGGCGCCCCAGAAGCGCGTGGCGTACCTCCGCGCCGCTCTTCGGCTCGTACACCCACTCGACGGCTTCGACGAGCTCGGGAAGCCGCGCGGCGCCGAAAGCGTCGACGTCGAAGCGCCAGTCGCCGTGCAGCCCCTGCGCGTTCACCGACGCCCGGAGCTCGCCCTCGGCCGTGGTGACGAGCTCGGTGGCGAGGAGCGTCGCGAGCTTGGGGACGCACGCCCGCGCCAGCGCACCCGCCGCTCCCTCGCTTGGCACGTCCTGAAGGCAGTAGGCCGCCACCTCCGCGGGCACGAGCCGTCGGCCGCTCAGGTCCCGAACGAGGCGCCGGGGGTCCAGAAGCCCCTCCCAGGGTCGAACCCGCGCCTCGCCTGCGACGCCGACGATGCGCTGCCCGCGCGTGACGAGGGATCGCGCGGCGTCGGCGAGCGCGACGTCCTCGTTCCGCAGCTCCGCGTCGGCGAAGCACGTCGCGAGGGCGCCCGCCGATGCGAACCAGGGCCCGCGCTTCGTCAGGAAGAGGCGGACCTCGTCGCCAGGAGCGAGGTGGGACCGAGCTTCCGGCCACCGGAACACCTCGCCATGCCGCGCGAGCTCGACGTCCGCGCACCACCCTTCGGAGAGCAGGGCGTCGAGGGCAACGCCCAGCGCCGG
>JBCDGX010000751.1:0-3080 GCA_038750805.1 Myxococcota bacterium | reverse complement strand
GGCCTTCGGCGCCGCGCGGGAGCTCGCTCCCCCCGGGGGCAGCGAGGACGAGTCCCGCGGCGGGCGCATCGTGGTCGTGGGCGACTCCGATTGGCTTCGGCCGGCCTTCGTGAACGACCCACAGTTCGCGAACTTCGACTTCCTCACGGGGGCCCTCGCCTGGCTCGTCGACCGGAAGGCGCTCGCCGCCATTCCGCCGCGGCAGAGCCCGCTCGCCGCCGTGCGCATGAGCCCGAGCGACCTCGATGGCGTGCGCTGGCGCATCTTCGTCTTCCTCCCGGGGGCCGTGGCGCTCCTCGGCTTCGCCGTCGCCTGGAGTCGCCGCCGATGAGCGCCCGCGTCCCCGTCGTGCTCGGCGTCATCGCCGCGGCGCTCTTCGCGTTCATCGTGTTCGTCGAGCGCGACTCGCTCTCGAGCGGTCAGGTGCGCTCCGAGGGCGCGCGCCTCGTCGAGCGCTTCGTTAGGAGCCGTGTCGACCGCATCGCGCTGCGGCGTGCGGGGGAAGGGGAGGTCGTGCTCGTGCGCGAGCGCGAGGACGACGACCTCCTCGGCGACTGGCGCCTCGAGGCGCCCATGGACGCCGACGCCGACGACGACGCCGTGAGCAGCCTGCTCGGCGCGGTGCAATGGGCGGACGCGCGCCGCCGGCTGGGCCCGCTCTCGGACGGAGACCGCGCGCAGTTCGGCCTCGGTGAGGAGGCGCTGCAGGCCGAGTTCGCCGTGGCCAACGAGACGGTCGCGCTTCGCCTCGGCGGCGAGGCCCCGGGGGGCGGGCGCTACCTCGAAGCCGACGGGGAAGGCAGCGTGGTCGGGGCCGATCTCTTCGAGGCGCTCGACCACGGCGTCGGCCACTTCCGAAGCAAGCGCCTCTTCGCGCGGGGCGTGCTGGAAGCCGACCGGGTGGAGCTCGAGGCCTTCGCGCTGGAACGTGCCGACGAGCGCTGGCGCGTGCCCCTCGAGGGTGCGGACGCGCCGAGCGTGCTTGGCGCGCGCGGACGCGTGGAGGAGCTCCTCCGCGCGCTCACGGACCTCGAGGCTGTGCGCTTCTCCCAAGGTTCGCTCGGGGAGGACGCGAAGGTACGCGCGCGCATCCACGTGCCGGCCACGGGCCTCGATGGCGAAGTGCCCGCGCGCGATCTGGTCCTTCGCGAGGGCGGGGCGTGCCCCGACGAGGGCGCGGAGCCGACCGAGCGCCTCGTGCGCGTCGACGACGAGGCCGGACCGGGCGAGGCGGCCTGCGTGCTCGCCTCGGACCTCGAGCTCCTGGACCGCGCCGCGGACGCCTACCGCGAGCTTCGGCCGGCGACGGTTTCGGACCTGGAGCTCGAGCGGCTGGTGCTTCGGCGCGGCGACGACACGCTCACCGTGGAGCAGCGTGAGGGCGCGTGGCGCTACGCCCGCACGGGCGGCCGGGCGGACGAAGGTGCCGTGGACGACGACGCGCTCGCCGAGTGGCTCTCGTCGATCCGCAACGCGCGGGCCGAGGCCTTCGTGCCCCTGGGGGAGCGCACGGGCTCCTACGGCGTCGAGCCTCCGGTCGCGCAGCTCGAGCTCGTCGCCAGCGACGGGCGCGTCGAGGTCGTCGACGTCGGAGCGGTCTCGACGGAGGGCCTCTACCTCCGGCGGCGGCTGGCCTCGGACGTCGACGCGGAGCCGGTCCCGGAGCGCGCGCTCCTGGTGGTGCCCGCGGATGCCGAACCTCTCTACGCGCTTCGCACGCTTCACCTCCGCCCGCGGCGCATCGCCGAGGCGGACGCGGAGGCCCTCGAGCTGCTCGAGGTGACCCGGCCGGGCGCCACCGAGCGAGTGAGCACGGAGGGCGCCGGCTTCCGCGTCGAGGCGCCGGTCGAGGTGGCGGCGGAGGCGAGCGCGGTGCGTGAGGCCGCCCGGCAGCTCGCGGGTCTCGAGGCCGTTCGCTTCGTCGCGGAGGCTCCCGCGCCCGAGCACGGCCTCTCGCCACCGCAGCTGGTCGTCGTCGGGACCTTCGGCGGCGGCGAGGACGCGAAGGTCGTGACGCTGCGGCTGGGGCTCCCGGGGCCCGGCGGGACCTACGCGAGCACGACGCCCGAAGGCGCGGTCTTCCTCGTGCGGCCGAGCGTCGCCGAGGCCTTCGCGCAGCCCTTCGTCGACCGCGATCTCCTGGCGACGGACCCGCTCTACCTCGAGCGCCTCGAGGTCGTGGGCGCCGGAACCTCGGTCGTCTACCGCGACGACGGGTCCGGGCTCTCCGCCTCCGAGGGCGCCACCCCGGAGGACGCGGACCCGGAGCGCGTGGATGCGCTAAGGAGCGCGCTCGAGGCGCTCCGGGCGAGACGCGTGATCGCCTTCGGACCCGCGGCGCCCGCCGATGGGCTCACGCCGCCTCGGGGCTCGCTCCGGGTTCTCCGCGATGCGGACGGGGGCGAGCCGCGCGAGTACACGATCCTGATCGGCGGGCCCACGGGCGAGGGCGACCTCGTGTACGTCCGCCGCGAGGGCCTCGACGTCGGTTTCGCCTACGCGGCCGCCGATCTCGCCCCCTTCCTGCGCGCGCCGTGAGCGCACGCCCGAACGCTCCATTGCTCGCTCGAAGCGGCGCGTGGTAGCGTGCCGCGCCGCTGCCGAGCGCAGTTCTTAGGCTCCGGAATTGCTGATGAAACGGACGACCCTGGCCCTCGCGCTTTTTCTCTTCGCCGGCTGTGACCAACCCGCGAGTGACCTGAACATCGAGCGCCTCCCGGAGGTTCGCCCGAATCTCCCGGCGGTACCAACGCTTCCGCCGCCCCCGCACCCGACGACGCTGGGCGACGGGAGCTACACGATCTTCGGCGTCCGGAACCGGCTCCGGAACACCATCGACACCCAGGTCTCGGTGACCGGCTACCTCGTGAAGATCTACGAGGTGCCCGAATGCGAGAGCGAGCCCTGCCCGCGGCCGGCGGCCCCGCACATGTGGATCGCCGACGTCGCCGGGGAGCAGGACCAGGACAAGATGCTCATGGTCGTCGGCTACGCGGAGAACCAGGAGCAGATCGACGAGGCCGTCGAGCTCGCCAGCCGCGGTCGCTACGAGCCGCCGGAGCCCGAGTCGGGTCTCCTGC
>JBCDGX010000750.1:0-3089 GCA_038750805.1 Myxococcota bacterium | reverse complement strand
CGGCGAGCCCCCGGACGGGCAGAGCTCGTCCAGGCTCGCGACGAGGAGCGACGCCCAGCGCAGCCGCGGGTCACGACGGATCGCGCGCACCACGTCGAAGCCGACGCCATCGATGGCCGTCGCGTCGAGGAGGATCACCGTCGGGTCGAGGGCCCGGGCCTGGTCGAGGCCCATCAGCGCCACCCGCGCCACGGCGACCTGGCTGCCCTCGCCGCGGAGCGCCTGGGCGAGGAGATCGGCGCGCCCCGAGTCGTCGTCGAGGAGGAGCACGCGGAGGTCCCGGAGCACACGCCGGTCCCCGCGCACGCCCGTGTCCCCCTCGTCGAGGCGGAGGCGCCCGCCCGTCGCCTCGAGGAGGTGGTAGCGGAGCGGCTCGGCCTTCGCGACGAGCGGCTGGAGCTCGCGCACGAAGCTCTCGAGGGCCTTCGCCACGTCGCCCCCGGCGCCGAGCACCACGCGATGCGCCGCCTCGCCGTCCCGGCTCACGCTCAGGATGCCCGAGCGGAGCTCCCGGCGGACGAGGTCGACGATCTCGTCGAGGGTGGTCTCGCCGAGCTCGCCCCGGGCCTCGCCGGGCCGCTCCGGGAGCTCGGCCAGGAGCCCGGCGATGCGCTCGGCGACGGCGTCGGCGCTCGCGCTCCGCTCGACCACGGCCACGGCCCCGGCGCGGAAGGCACGCATGCGCGCGTCGAGGGTCGCGTCGTCCATCAGCAGCGCCACGGGCACGACGCTCGCCGCGGGGCTCTGGGCCATGGCCCGCAGAACGGAGCGGCCACCGTCGCGCACGGCGTCGCCCATCAGCACCATCATGTCCGGCGCGGTCGCGATGGCCGTCTCGACCTTCGCGTCCCCGGGCGCCCGGCGCACGGCCACGTCCCGGCGATCGAGGGCCGCGACGAGCGCGTCCTCGAGCGGCTCGCCATCGCCCGCGAGCAGCAGGGTCGGACGGTGTTCCGGACCGGGCACCTCGCGATCGTGTCAGATCTCGACAGCGCCGAACAATTTCGGGGCGATCCGTCCACCGGCGCCCCCCGCATCGGGGTTGTGGGGCCAGGCCTTCAGCCCCAGGAAGAGGGCATCGACCGCGCTATTGGGGGGACGCGACGGTGACTGTACGTAAGCTCGGCCACACTCATCGCCCATCGCGCGTTCTGCTCTGCCTCTACGTCTCGGGGCAGAGCCCGCACTCTCAGCGGGCGCTGCGCAACCTCGGCCCGCTCTGCGCCGAGGCGCTCGGCGAGGGTTACGAGCTCGAGGTCGTCGACGTGCTCGAGAACCCCGAGGCGGCCGACCGGGCCGGCGTGGTAGCGACGCCGACGCTCGTGCGAGTGCATCCGCCGCCCCTCCGGAAGCTCCTCGGGGACATGAGCGACCGGAGCCGCGTGCTCGGCTGGCTCGACCCGAACGCGCCCTGAGGGCGCCGCTCAGCCCGCGCCGCTGGCTCGAAAGGGAGGGTCCGAGGGCGGCTTCCCGGAGCGCTTGTGCCGGTACATGGCCGCGTCGGCGCGCGCGAGGAGCTCGCCCGGCGACTCGTCCGCCCAGGCCACCACGCGCCCCATGCTCGCGCGGACCTCGTGGCGGGTGGGCCCGATGAGCGCCGGCACGCGGAGCGCGCGCACCACCCGCTCGGCCACGTGCGCGAGGGCGAGCTCGTCCGTGTCCTGTACGAGCACGGCGAATTCGTCCCCGTGCAGCCGCGCCGGGAGGTCGTCGGCCCGGAGCGCGCCGCGGAGCATCGCCGCGACGTGCTGGAGGAGCTGGTCACCGGCGGCGTGGCCGTGCCGATCGTTCACGCCCTTGAAGTCGTCGAGGTCGAGGAAGAGCACGCCGGGCGTGGTCCCGGGCTTCGCCATCGCCTGGCGGAGCGCGCGCTCGAAGGTGGGCCGGTTGGCGAGGCCCGTGAGCGCATCCGTCGTGGCCATGGCCGAGAGGCGCTGCTCGACGATCTTCCGGTCGAGGGCGAAGCGGAGCGTCCGCTCGAAGGACGTCGGCGTGAGCGCGTCCCCGTGGATCACGTCCTGGGCGCCGGCGGCGAGGGCCTGCGCCGAGAGCGCCCGGTCGCCCACGGCCGAGACCGCGACGATGGCGAGCGCGGGGAACTCGTCCCGCAGGCGGCGGATGGCGTCGAGGCCCCGGGCGTCGGGGAGGCTCATGTCGACGAGCACGAGCGCGTGCTCCTCGGCGTGCAGGCGCGCGATGGCCGCATCGAGGCGCGGCACGCAATCGGAGGCGATGGTCGGAAAGGACGCCGCGAGGAGCCCGTCGAGGAGCCGGCAGCGCGCGCGATCGGCCTCGATGACGAGCACGCGGTCGAGCGCGGCGGGCACGGGCACGCTGCTCCGGTGATGGCGCTCGGCGGCGTCGGCGAGGAGCCCGAGGAGCGCGCTCCGCTCCCAGGGCTTCCGGAGCATGCCGACGAGCGCCCGGTCCATCACCGCGTTCTCGCGGAGGTCGATGTCCGTGTGCCCCGTGACGAGGATGCAGCCGAGCTCCGGCTGCTTGCCGAGGGCCTCGACGATGAGCTCGACGCCGGTGCGCTGCGGCAGGTCGAGGTCCGAGACGAGCACCTGGTAGGGCCGCTTCGCGAGGCAGCCGAGGGCCTCCCGCGCGTTGGCCGCGGTGTCGACCAGGTAGGGCGCGTCCCGCAGCTCCCGGGCGAAGGTCCGGCGGAGCCCCGGATCGTCGTCGACGAAGAGCACCGACGCGGCGTCCCCCACGGGACGCAAACGGTCGGAACGACGCCGGGATCGGGGGTTCACGCCTGGTCGAAACGTCATGAAAGGGATGCCGCTGAAGGGCTCCCCCAACTAGGGACGCCCGCGGGCGCGTGCTAAGGCCAGGCGGTGGAAAAGGCCCCTCTCGAAGCGCACCTTCCACCTCTGGGGGCCGGCGCCCCCGGGAGCGCCCGGGACGTGGACCCGGACGCGCTCCTCGAGGGCTTTCTCGCCTACGTGGAGGAGCTCGGCATCGAGCCCTACCCGGCGCAGGAAGAGGCGATCCTCGAGCTCTTCAGCGGCAAGAACGTCATCCTGAACACGCCCACGGGCTCGGGGAAATCGCTCGTCGCGCTGGCTTTCATGAATAAGTTG
>JBCDGX010000749.1:0-3093 GCA_038750805.1 Myxococcota bacterium | reverse complement strand
GCCCCGTTTGACGGTACACATGTTGCCATATACGCTCATGACCGGGCAGGGCGACCGTCCGCGGTCTCCGGTGAGCGAAGGTCTTCGGACCGCCTACGCAGTGAGTCCCCGATGGCGCGCAAGAAGATCTCGACGACCGTCTACATCACTCCCGAGCAGAACGAGAAGCTGAAGCTGCTCCACGAGCGAACGAAGGTCCCCGTCGCGGTCTACATCCGTGAGGGCATCGACCTCGTGCTCGAGCGGCATGAGGCGGAGCTTCCCGGTCAGCTGACGCTCGACGCCACGACCAAAGGGAGCTAGCTGACGGGGGCCGCGCGAGCCCTCCGCACCGCGCCCCCACCGTCCATGTCGTATCCCCTCGAGCGCATCCGCAACTTCTGCATCATCGCGCACATCGACCACGGCAAGAGCACCCTCGCGGACCGCATCCTCGAGGTGACCGGGGCGATCACGAAGCGCGAGAAGAAGGACCAGCTCCTCGACCGCATGGAGCTCGAACAGGAGCGTGGGATCACCATCAAGGCCCAGGGCGTCCGCCTGCCCTTCAAGGCCGCCGATGGCACCGAGTACCAGCTGAACCTCATCGACACGCCGGGCCACGTCGACTTCAGCTACGAGGTCAGCCGCTCCCTCGCCGCCTGTGATGGCGCGCTCCTCGTCGTGGACGCGACGCAGGGCGTCGAGGCGCAGACGCTGGCGAACGTCTACCTCGCCATCGAGAACGACCTCGAGATCATCCCGGTCTTCAACAAGATCGACCTGCCCTCGGCGGACGTCGACCGCGTCAAGCGCGAGGTCGAGGAGGTCATCGGCCTCGACGTCGACGAGGTGCTCCCCTGCAGCGGCAAGACCGGCGCCGGGGTGCCCGAGGTGCTCGAGGCCGTCGTGAGGCGCATCCCGCCGCCGAAGACCGACCCCGAGATGCCCCTCCGGGGCCTGCTCTTCGACAGCTGGTACGACCCCTACCGGGGCGCCATGAGCATGATCCGCGTCGTCGACGGGACCATCGAGAAGGGCGGCAAGATCAAGATGATGGCGACGGGCGCGACCTACGAGGTCACGGAGCTCGGCGTCTACAACCCCTTCCCCCAGGCCGTGGACCACCTCGGGCCGGGCGAGGTCGGCTACTTCGCGGCGTCGATCAAGTCCGTCGGAGACGCCAAGGTCGGCGACACGGTCACGCTCGCGAAGAACGGCGCGACGGAGGCGCTCGCGGGCTTCAAGGAAGTGAAGCCGATGGTCTTCTGCGGGATCTTCCCGACGGATAGCGACCAGTACACGGAGCTTCGCGACGCCCTCGACAAGCTGAACCTGAACGACGCGGCGTTCTTCTTCGAGCCCGAGACCAGCGAGGCGCTCGGCTTCGGCTTCCGCTGCGGCTTCCTCGGCCTGCTCCACATGGAGATCATCCAGGAGCGGCTCGAGCGCGAGTACAACCTCGACCTCATCACGACGGCGCCGAGCGTCGTCTACCACGTGCACCTCCAGGACGGGTCCATGGTGGAGGTCGAGAACCCCTCGTCGCTCCCGGACGTGGCGACCATCGAGCGCATCGAGGAGCCCTACTTCGACGTCGCCATCCACGTGCCCGCGGAGTACGTCGGCCCGGTGATCAAGCTCTGCCAGGACCGGCGGGGCATCCAGAAGAGCATCCAGTACGCGAGCGAGGACCGGGTCATCGTGACCTACGAGCTCCCGCTGGCCGAGGTGCTCTACGACTTCTTCGACAAGCTGAAGAGCGCGACGAAGGGCTACGCCTCGATGGACTACGAGCTCGCCGGCTACAAGCCGAACAAGCTCGTGCGCCTCGACCTGCTCATCAACGGTGACCGCGTGGACGCGCTCAGCGCCATCGTCCACAAGGAAAACAGCTACTACATCGGCCGCGCGCTGGCGCAGAAGCTCAAGGGCATCGTGCCCCAGCAGCAGTTCGAGGTGGCCATCCAGGCGGCCATCGGATCGAAGATCATCGCCCGCGAGACGGTCCGCGCGCTCCGCAAGGACGTGACGGCGAAGTGCTACGGCGGCGACATCTCGCGAAAGCGCAAGCTCCTCCAGAAGCAGAAGGAGGGTAAGAAGCGCATGAAATCCGTGGGGCGTGTGGAGATTCCGCAGGCGGCCTTCCACGCGATCCTCAAGGTCGACGGCTAGGTCGGCGTGTCGGCGGCGGCGCGGGGCCCCGTGCGGAGGTCCTGCGTGACCGCCGCCGGATCCGTCAGGTCCGGGAAGACCGTATGCGTCAGCGCCTCGCTATCGCTCGGGGCGTGGGCGACGTCGGCGCCCTCCGACGCCCACCAGGCGCGCTCGTCGGCGTCGGTCCACGCGCCGGCTTCGGGGCAGGCCGCGAGGCGGGCGCGCACGGCGCTCGCGTCCGGTCGGGCGTCGGGGCTCAGGTCCATCATCGCGACGAGGAGCGCGTCGAGCTCGGGCGAGCAGACGTCCGGGCGGCGCCGACGCGCGGAGGGCCGGGGCCCGCGCGCGTGTCGCACCCGCGTCTCCATGCGCGTCCGCCCGTGGAAGGCATGCCGGGCGGTGAGCAGGTAGAAGCCGAGCGCTCCGAGAGCGTAGATGTCCGCGGCGGGGCTCACGCGCTCGAAGGCCTCGCTCACGGCCTCCGGCGCCATGTAGAGGGGGGTGCCCGCGAAGCCCGCGCCGGGGTCCCGGCGGTAGGCGCCCGGGGCCTTGGCGACGCCGAAGTCCACGACCTTCACCGTCTCCTCGAAGCGCGCGTCCCGCTGGAGGAGCACGTTGCTGGGCTTCACGTCGCGGTGGACGATGCGCTCCGCGTGCGCCGCCTCGAGGGCGGAGGCGACCTGGTCGAGGATCGCGACGACGCGCGCCGCCGAGAGCGCGCCCGTGCGCCGGACGATGGTCGCGAGGGAGGCCCCGCCGATGAGCTCCATGGCGTAGTAGAAGACGCCGTCGGGTGTCCGTCCGTAGTCGTAGACGGTGACCGTGTTGGGGTGCGTGAGGCGGGCGGTCTGGCGCACCTCGCGCTCGAAGCGCAGGAGCCCCTCCTCCCCCAGCACGCCGGGGAGCAGCAGCTTCACGGCGGTGGGGCGTCGCAGCATGACGTGGCTCGCCCGGTAG
>JBCDGX010000748.1:0-3096 GCA_038750805.1 Myxococcota bacterium | reverse complement strand
GCACCCGCAGCACCTTCAGGCCAGCGAGCTTGCCTGCGGAGCGAACCGCCTGACGCTGCCGGTCGTTGAAGTAGGCCGGAACCGTGATGACGGCCTCCGTGACCTCGTCGCCGAGGTAGGCCTCGGCCGTCAGCTTCATCGCCTCGAGGATCATCGCGCTGATCTCGGGCGGGCTGAAGTCCCTGCCGCCGGCGTGCACCCAGGCGTCGCCGTTGGTGTTCTGGATGACCCGGTAGGGGACGAGCTCCGCGTGGCGGATGGCGTCGTCGCTATCGAACTCCTGACCCATCAGCCGCTTCACGGCGTAGACGGTGTCCTTCGGGTTCGTGACCGCCTGGCGCTTCGCCACGGAGCCGACGCGGCGCTCGCCCTCCTTGGTGAAGGAAACGACCGAGGGGGTCGTCCGCGACCCTTCCGCGTTCGGAATCACCGTCGGCTCGCCATTCTCCACGAAGGCGACGCACGAGTTCGTGGTCCCGAGGTCGATGCCGATGACCTTCCCCATACCCTACGTCCCGCTCCCTCTTACGGCGCCAGGCGCCTCGATCTCCACCTCAAGTGGCGGACTTTGTCCCAAACGGCCCGAATCGCCGCCCATGGCCCCCTCAGGCCTCGGGCTCCGCCGGCTCCGCGGGCTTCTTGGCCACGACGACCATCGCCGGCCGGAGAAGCCTCTCGCCGAGCCGGTACCCGGGCACGACCTCGGCCACGATGGCGCCGGGCTCCTTCTCGGCGTCCTCGATCTGCTGGACCGCGTCATGAACGTTCGGGTCGAAGCGCTCGCCGATGGACTGCACGCGCGCGAGCCCGAGCCGTCCGGCGACCTCCTCGAAGCCCTTGAGCACCATCTGCACGCCCTCGGCGACGGCCTTCACTTCGGTGGCGGTCTCGCTGGCCACGGCCGCCCGCTCGAGGTTGTCGATGATCGGGAGCATCTCCCGGATGGCGTCCTCGCGCGTCCGGCGCCGCGTGTCCTCGAGCTCCCGGAGCGAGCGCTTCCGGAAGTTGTCGAAATCCGCGGCCGTGCGGAGGAGCTGCTCCTTGAGCTTGTCCCGCTCGGCGAGCGCGGCCGTGAGCGGGTCGACCGGCTCCGGCTCCGGCGCGGGCGCGTCGGCTTCCGCGGCTTCGGGGGCGGCTTCGGCTTCCGCCGGGGCTTCCTCCGCGGCGTCCTGGCTCGCGGGGGGCGTTCCCTCGGTGTTCTCCGGCTCCGGCGCGTCGTCGGCTACTTCGTTCACGGCGCGCGGATGTTAGACACCCGGCGTCGGGGAGACAACTCCGTTCGGGGGGGCGGTCGCCGGCTCAGGACGACGAGTTTCCGTCGCGCTCGGGCTCCTCGCGGAGGACGCGGCTCATGACCTGCGCCGTGTAGCCGACGAGCGGGACCACCTTGGCGTAGTCCATGCGCGTCGGGCCGATCACAGCGACCGTTCCAGCGCTCTGCACATCACGTTCATAGCGGCTGCTGATCACGCTGACGTCGTCCACCGTTCCGAGGCTGACCTCCGAGCCGATGAGCACGCTGACGCCGCCGGCGCCGAGCGTGGACTCGAGGAGCGCCAGCAGGTGCTCGCGGTCGTCGAAGGCCCGGAGGTAGCGGCGGATCTTGTCGGCGTCGAGGAATTCTGGACGGTCGAAGAGCCGGCCCTGGTCGATGACCAGGTCGCCCCCGGAGCTCGCGGCCTGCGCCGTGGCGTCCACCATGTCCCGGGCCTGGGCGCGGAGCTCGGCGACGGTGCCGCGCTCGTCCTCGATGCGCGCGGCGAGCGCGTCGTGCACGGCCCGGAGCGAGAGCGCGCCGCTCTCCACGAGCTCCGCGAGCATGTTGTTGATGCGCTCGCGCGCCGGCGGCGCCACGTCGGCGTCGAGGGGGACCACGCGGTTCTGGATGGCCCCTCCGCGCGTCACCAGCACGGCCAGGAGCTGGCGCTCTCGGAGCGGCATGAAGCGGAGCTGCGCGAGGCGCTCGTCGTCCGGCGGCGGCGCCGTGACCACGGCCGCGGCGCCCGTGAGGGTGCTGAGGATCGAGCTCGCCTCGCGGAGCAGGTCGGCGCCGGGCGCGAGGTTTTCGAGGCGTCGAAGCACGAGCGCGCGGTCCTCGCGGGTCACCTCGCGCATCTGGACGAGCGCGTCGACGAAGAGGCGGAAGCCCGCATCCGTCGGGACCCGGCCCGCAGAGGTGTGGGGCTGGGCGAGGAAGCCCGCGTCCTCGAGGTCCGCGAGGACGTTTCGGATCGTCGCCGGCGAGAGGTTGATGCCGTAGCGCTTCGAGAGCCGGCGCGAACCGACCGGCTCGCCAGTCGCGATGTACTCCGCGATGGTCGCGTAGAGGATGCGACGGGCGCGATACGAGAGCTCCTGCACGCCGTCTCCAACGTTAGAGGGTCGCTTCTCGGCTCGTCAAATCCCGTCGTTCGCCGACAACTGGCGCAACCCGCGGCGATCGTTCGATGATCGGCGGGTGACGAAGCCCGTTCGTGTCGAGGCCACGGATCCCAGCGCTCCCGCGCCGTCGTGGAGCAGCCTCGGCTGGCTCCTGCCCTTCGGGCTCCTCGTGCTGGCCATCGTGGCGGTCCCCCTGCGCATCCTGGACGAGGAGGGGCTGCCGCGGCATCGCCTGCTCGCCGCGGAGCTCGAGGAGGTCGAGCTTCGCAACGAGGCCCTCGCCCGCGAGGTGCGCGCGCTCGAGCGCGAGGTCGAAGGCCTCCAGAGCGACCCGGCCACCATCGAGCGCATCGCCCGCGACGAGCTCGGCATGGTCGAAGACGGCGAGCTCGTCTTTCAGTTCTGAGCGGCGCCCGCGCCGTCTTGATCCCCGAAGCCCGTATCGCCGATGCTCGTTTCGCCGTGAGGGAGCTGCAGCCGGGGCAGGTCGTCGCGGGCTACGAGATCGTCCGCTACGTGCGCTCCGGGGGGATGGCCGCGCTTTACCTCGCGCGGCGTCGCGGGGCCGCCGGGTTCTCGAAGCCCGTGGCCATCAAGGTGGTGCACCCGCACCTCGCCCGAGAGCCGCGCTTCGTGCGCATGTTCCTCGACGAAGCCCGGCTCGCGGCGCGCATCGACCACCCGAACGTGGTGCGCACCGACGAGCTCCTCGAG
>JBCDGX010000747.1:0-3103 GCA_038750805.1 Myxococcota bacterium | reverse complement strand
GCTCCAGGCCGAACTTCGTGTCGTGCAGCCCCGTCGCGATGTAGGGATGCGTCTTCGCGTCCACGTCCGGGTTCACCCGGAAGGCGAAGTCCGCGACCACGCCCTTGTCGCGCGCCACCGCCGCGAGGGCCCGGAGCTCGCTCGCGCTCTCGACGTGCACGGCTTTGATGCCCGCCTCGAGCGCCGCCGCGAGCTCCTCGCGCGTCTTCCCGACGCCGCTGAAGACGACCTTCGCCGGGTCGATGCCCGCGCGCAGGACGCGCTCGAGCTCGCCGCCGCTCACGATGTCCGCGCCGCAGCCCCGGGCCGCGAGGCGCCGGAGGAGGGCGAGGTTGCCGTTGGCCTTGATCGCGTAGGCGACCACGTGGTCGCCGCCGCTCGCCTGGCGCATGGCCCCGTCGACGGCGTCGTAGGCCGCGTCCACGGCGCTCGCGGCGTAGACCCAGGTCGGCGTCCCGAGGGCCTCGGCGAGGGCCCGGAGATCGACGCCTTCGGCGTGCAGCACGCCCTCGCGGGGAACGAACGCCCGGCTCGCCGGGACGTCCATGCGCGCGAAGGTCGGGGGCTTCGGCGCGCCCATCAGGGCCTCGCCTCGGCGCCGCAGGCCGTCGCCGCCCCGTCCACGTCCACCCCGGCGCCCTCGAGGAAGGCGCGGAGCTCTCCGATGGCCGCCTCGACGCGCCTCCGCGCGGGCCCGCCCGGCAGGTCCCGTCGCTCGACGGCGGCCTCCATGTCGAGCGCCGCGTACACGCTCTCGTCGAAGGCCTCGTGCTCGGCGCGGAGCGTCTCGAGGGAGAGCTCCGAGAGCACCTTGCCCTCGGCGTGAGCCCGCCCGACCAGCCGCCCCACCACGTGATGCGCGTCGCGGAAGGGCACGCCCTTCGCCGCCAGCCAGTCCGCGAGCTCCGTCGCATCGAGGAAGCCCTCGCGGAGCGCCGCCCGCATGCGCTCGGGCGCGAAGCGCGCCGTCGCCACGCAGCCCGTGAGCACGTCGAGCGTGTCGTCGACGGTGTCGAAGGCGTCGAAGACCGGCGCTTTGTCCTCCTGCATGTCGCGGTTGTAGGCGAGCGGGAGGCCCTTGAGCATCACGAGGAGGTTCACCAGGTCGCCGACCACGCGCCCGGTCTTGCCGCGGGCGAGCT
This sequence comes from Myxococcota bacterium, assembly GCA_038750805.1. Taxonomy (GTDB): domain Bacteria; phylum Myxococcota_A; class Polyangia; order Polyangiales; family Houyiibacteriaceae; genus CALCTH01. The sequence continues at coordinate 1,961 of JBCDGX010000747.1, read as the reverse complement.
CGGCCATGTCCGGGTTCTTCTTCTGCGGCATGATCGAGCTGCCGGTCGTGAAGGCGTCGCTCATCTGTACGAAGCCGAACTCCTGCGTCGACCAGAGCACGAGCTCCTCGCTGATGCGGCTCAGGTGCACGGCCTGGTTGGCGAGCGCGGCGAGCACCTCGACGAGGAAGTCCCGATCGGCCACCGCGTCGAGGCTGTTCCGGAGCGGCGCCTCGAAGCCGAGCGTTGCCGCCGTCGCGTCCCGGTCGAGGGGGAAGGTCGTCCCGGCGAGCGCCGCCGCGCCGAGCGGCGAGTGGTTCACGCGCCGGCGCGCGTCGAGGAGCCGCCCCCGGTCCCGGCGAAGCATCTCGGCCCAGGCGAGGAGGTGGTGTGCGAGGCGTACGGGCTGCGCCCGCTGGAGGTGCGTGTAGCCCGGGAGGAGCACGTCCACGGTGCCCGCCGCGCGCACGGCGAGCACGGCGAGCATCCGTTCGGTCCGCGCGACCGTGCCGTCGATGGCGTCGCGCACCCAGAGGCGCATATCCGTCGCCACCTGGTCGTTCCGGCTCCGGCCCGTGTGGAGCTTGCCCGCGACCGGCCCGATGTCCGTGGCAAGCGTGCCCTCGACGTTCATGTGCACGTCCTCGCGGGCCGGGTCCCAGCGCATCTCGCCGCGCTCGATGCGCCCGGCGATGGCCTCGAGGCCGCGCGCGATGGTCTCGGCCTCGGCCTCCGGCAGGACGCCCTGGGCCGCGAGCATGCGGACGTGGGCGAGGGAGCCCCGCACGTCCTGGGGCGCGAGGCGCTTGTCCACGTCGACGCTCGCGCTGTAGCGGAGCGCCACATCGTCGAGGGCCTGGTCGAAGCGGCCGCCCCAGGTCGCCGAGGGCGCGGCCTTCGTCTCGCTCTTCTCGTCGTTCGCCACGGACCGCGACGTACCAGGAAAACGCTCAGGCCGGGAGCCGAAGCGCCGTCCGCCGGAGAAGCCGCGCCCCGGCCCGAAGCACGATGACGTCCACGCCGACGGCGCAGACCGCGGCCGCGGCCGGAGGTAGCCAGCCGAGGGCCGCCGTGGCCACGAGGAAGCCGCCGACGCCCACGGCGATGCCGAGGCCGCGCCAGGCCTCGCGCCGCGCCGCGCCGGCGATCCAGAGAGCCGCCGCCGCATCGCGGATGTCGTGGCTCGTGAGCGCGACGCCCCGCTCGACCTCCGGGGAGCCCGCGGCGCCGAGGTGCACGGGCACGTCCGCGGCCTCGAGCGCCGGCGCGTCGAGGCCGGGCACGCCCACGGCGGCGACGACGCCCTGCTCGCGGAGTCGCCGCACCTCCTCGCCGCGCTCCTCGGGGAGGAGCTCGGCCTTGACGTTCGTGACGTCGACCTGGCGCGCGAGGGCCTCGACGGTCGCCCGGCTGTCGCCGCTCAGGAGCACCACCTCGGCGCGCTGGTCGAAGAGGCGCTGCACGGCCGCGCGGGCGCCGGGGCGCACCTCGTCGCGGAGCGCGAGCACGGCCCGCACCTTGCCGCCGAGGGCCAAGAAGAGCGCCGTCTGGCCGCGCTCCTCGGCGCGGGTTGCGTCAGCCTCCGCGATGGCCGCGGACACACCCTCGCCGAGGAGGAGCTGGCGGTTTCCCACCAGCAGGCGCTCGCCGCCCGTGGTGGTCGCCGCCACGCCGCGGCCCGGCGCGTGCGTGGCGCGGCGGACGCTCTCCGGCGCGATGCCGTGAGCCTGGGCGTAGCGCCGGAGCGCGCGAGCGATCGGATGGTCGCCGGCGGCCACTTCGGCCGAGGCCGCGTAGGCGACGAGGGGCTCGAGGGGCTCGCGGGTCAGCGCGTGCACCTCGACGACCTCAAGCTCGGCGCGGGTGATCGTGCCCGTCGTCGTGACCGCGGCCGTCGTCACCCGCCCGGCGTCCTCGAGGCTGCGGGCGTCGTGGAAGACGATGCCCCGGGCCGCCGCCGAGGCCGCGGCCGCGAGGAGCGG
>JBCDGX010000746.1:0-3105 GCA_038750805.1 Myxococcota bacterium | reverse complement strand
CGCCGCCGGCGCGACGCCGAGCGCGAGCCCACGCCCGCGCTCCCCGGGCCGCCGCCCGCGCGCTACCGCATCGCCCGCCCCGAAGAGCACATGGACCCGGACGCGGTGTAGGTGATCAAGCGCCTCACCCGCCACGGCCACATCGCCTACCTCGTCGGCGGGGGCGTCCGTGATCTCCTGCTCGGGCGCCGCCCCAAGGACTTCGACGTCGCGACGAGCGCACGCCCCGGCGAGGTCCGGAAGCTCTTCCGGAATTGCCGCATCATCGGCCGGCGCTTCCGCCTCGCGCACATCCTCTTCGGCGACGGCAAGATCATCGAGACGGCGACCTTCCGCCGCGATCCCACGCAGGAGCTCGAGCTCCTCCCCTACCCGGCGTGGCCCTCGGGCGCCGTGAAGGGTGGCGGCCGGCCGGTGAAGCTCGCGCCGCGCCGCGACGAGCGCGCGGAGGAGCAGGACCTGCTCATCCGGAACGACAACGTCTTCGGCCACCCCTACGAGGACGCGATCCGCCGCGACTTCACCATCAACGGGCTCTTCTACGACTTCGAGAACTGCGAGGTCATCGACTACGTCGGCGGCATGCCGGACCTGCGCGGCCGCGTGGTGCGCACCATCGGCGACCCGGACGTTCGGTTCCGCGAGGACCCGGTGCGCATCCTCCGCGCCGTGAAGTTCAGCGCGCGCATCGACATGGGCATCGACCCGGAGGTGTACGACGCGATGGTCGACTTCCGGCACGAGCTCGGGCGGGCGGCCCGCCCGCGACTCCTCGAGGAGCTCCTCCGCTTCCTTCGCGGGAGCGCGGCCCATCGGTCGATCTACCTCGCCTGGGATCTGGGCGTCCTTCACGTGATGCTGCCGGAGGTCGCGGCCTTCCTCGACGACGACGCGCCGGGCACCGCGGCGACCTGGGGGCGCCTCGAGGCCATCGACCGCATGGTCGCCGTGGGCACGGCGCCCTCGGACGCGGTGCTGCTCGCCGCTCTCCTGCTCGGTCCCCTCGAGGAGGCCCTCGACGGCGTGAGGGACCCGAGCTCGGCCTTCGAGGACTTCATGGACGACCTCGCGCTGCGCCTGGCGGTGCCGCGGCGCCTGAAGGACCGGCTGCGTCTCCTCGTCACCAGCCAGCGTCGGCTGCGGAGCGGCAAGGTGGGCACGCTCGCGCGCCGCGAGTTCTTCCCGGACGCCGCCCGCCTGCACGCCATCGACGCCGAGGGGCGCGGCCGGCCGGTTCCGGAGTGGGCGCGCTCGCCGGAGCAGGTGGAGACCGAAGAGGCTCCGCGGCGGCGCCGGCGACGACGTCGGCGACGGCGCAGCCCCGAGTAAGCCCGGTCCGCGTCATCGCGGCGGCGAAGAGGCTCAGTCCGCGCTGGGGAGCTCCGGGACCCACTCGGAGCGGTAGATGGCGCCGCCCCCGACCCGCGCGCTCCACTGGACCGTGCCTTCGCGGTCGACCTCGTAAATCGCGCCGGCGCCGAGCTCGTCGGTCACGCCGCAGGTCACGAGGTAGAGCGCGCCGGGGCTGAGCTCGTCCACGTCGCCCACGACGGGCGTGTAGAAGGGAGCGGCCCAGCTCCACGTTTGCGTGGCCGTCCGGGTCTCGAGGTCCAGCGCGAACTCGACCACGCGCGTCACGTCCGCGAAGCCGGCGTCCTTCCGCGCCGGATCCCCGTTGTCGTAGACGAGGAGGCGACCGTCGGCGGCCCAGGTCGGCGCGTGCTGCGCGTAGGGCCAGCGCGCGTCGTAGGCGGGGTCGTCGTCGACGAGGGCGAGGTCCCCGTCGTCGCCGAGGCGCCAGCGCACGCTCCCGGCCGGCCAATCGATGACCATCACCCAATGCTGGTTCCGGAGGGAGAGGACCACGGACGCGTCCGAGACCCGGTAGTGCGCGGCATTGCCGTGGGACCAGTCGAAGGCCTCGATGCCGTCGCGGGTGAGCGTGCGGTAGGCGAGCTCGTCGGGGAAGCGGCTCCCGTCGAGGTGATCGAGGGCCGCCCAGCGATGCACGGTGCGCCCCTCCGGCGACAGCTCGAGCACCACGTCCCCGATGATGTCCACCAGGTCGCCTGCGGGCCCCTCGATGCGACGCACCTCCTCGGAGAGCGCGAGGAGGTGGCCGTTCGGGAGGATCTCGAAGTCGTGGTGGAAGCGCTCCCCCTCCGGCGAGGGGAGGCTGAAGCGCGTCGCCCCCGTGACGTCGACGCCCCGGATCTCGTCGGCGAGGGCGATGGCGTAGATGCCGCCTTCGAGCGGCCGGATCAGCGGGGGAGCGAAGCCCCGCGCCTCGGGGTCGACGTAATGCCAGACGAGCCGGCCGGCGCCGTCGAAGGCGAAGTAGCTGATGATGCCGCCTCGCACCTGGCCGGTGAGCACGAGGCCGGCGTGGTCGCTGGGGCCCTCCATCAACGCGACGTCGGGGCGAAACTCCGGAGGCACGACGCCCACCTCGACCTCGAGGCTCGCGCGGGCCTCCCGGCCGTCCGCCGTGCGCGCCGCGACGCTCAGCGCGTAAGCCGCGCCCTCGACGAGCCCCGTGATCGGGAGGCGCTGGGTCGTTTCGAGGTCGCGGCTGCGTCGCCGGTGCGGCCCGCCGGGACCCTCAGCGGTGACGGCGACCTGGACGGGCTCCGTGGCCGCGACCTCGAGCCAGCCGACGAGCGGCTGCGCCTCGTCCGACGCCCAGCGGAGCGTGAGCTCCGGGGGATCGCTGGCGCCGGCGTCCATCGGGAGCCCCGCGTCCTCCTCGCCGCCGAGGTCGGTGCCGAGGTCGCGCGGCGCGGCGGCATCCGGAAGATCTCCGGGTGCGCCGCCGCCGCCGCCGCCATCCGCCACGGGAGCGACGCCCCCTCCGTCCGCGCACGCGACCAGCACGCACGCGAGCCCCACCAGCCGTCGAGTCAACTGCCGCCGCTCCTCCCAGGGGGTTCCCACCAACCCGGTCCCGCAGTGTCGAGGGACTGCTCTCGGGGCTCAGGGGCGGAGGCGCCGGGGTGACGACGAGCACACGCGCAGCGCACGCGCGACCACGCGGCGCCCCCTGGCGGGCGCCGGCGGCTCGTTGGGGGTCGCGGGCCACTCGCCCGGGGGGGGGGCGCTGGGGGG
>JBCDGX010000745.1:0-3111 GCA_038750805.1 Myxococcota bacterium | reverse complement strand
GTCGACCTCCGCCTCGTCGTCGAGGACGTCTGGCTCGGCGTGGTGCGCTACGCCGTGCGCGCGGCCGAATGAGCGCGCTCAGGACGCGCGCGGAAGGGTGAAGCGGAAGCGTGGGCCCCGGGGCCCGTGGCTCGCGTAGGCGATGTCCCCGCCCTGCGCCTGCATGAGGGCCCGGGCCAGCGCCAGGCCCAGCCCGAGGCCGCCCACGCGCCGTCCGGAAGGCCGGCGCAGCTCCCGGAAGGCCTCGAAGATCTGCCGCTCAGGCTCCGGTGGAAGGGCCGGCGCCTCCACGTCCCAGGCGACGTCCTCACCCTCCGGGAGCGCCCGCAGGCGAATGCCTCCCTCGGGGGCCATGCGATGCACGTGCGAGAGCACGCTGAGGAGCGCCTGCTGCGTTCGCTCGGGATCGACGTGCACGTCCGGGAGCCCCTCACCCGTCAGGTCCACGTCGAGGTCGAGGTCCTCGCGGGCCCGGGCGTGCGCCTCGGCCACGGCGAGGGCGAGGAGCTGCCAGGGGTCCTGCCGCACCGGGTGGAGCTCGAGGCGGCCGGCCTCGAGGCGCGCGCTGTCGACGATGTCCGTCACGAGGCGCAGCAGCTCGTCCCCGGCGTGCTGGATGGCCGCGACGCTGTCCTGCTGCTCGCGGGTCAGCGGACCGTCCATCTCCGACGCGAGGATGTCCGCGAAGCCGTTGATGGAGCTCAGCGGGCTCCGGAGATCGTGGCTCATGAAGGCCATGAAGCGCGTCTTGAGGCGCTGGGTGCTCTCGATGCGCTCCCGGGCGCTGGCCTCCGTGGTGGCCTTGGCCTCGTAGGTGCGCGAGAGGCGCCGAACGCGGCGCGAGAGGTGCTCGGCCGCGGTGGTCCGGAAGCCCTGCTCGAAGAAATCGTAGCGGCCGAAGCTCCCGGACCAGCCCGTGGCGGCGGTGAAGGAGCGCACCCAGCCGTTAAGCGTCGCGACGTCCTCGGCGGCGTAGCGACCGAGCCGGCGCGCCACGTGGAGCCCGACGCCGAGCACGAGCGCGGACACCAGGGCGCCGATGGCCAGCGCGGGCTTCGAGACGGCGTTGCCCCCCTCGAGGTGCGCGAGGAAGACGGCGCCGAGGGAGGTCACGACGAGCACCAGGGCCGAGAGCACGCGCCGGAGGAAGCGCCCGGCGAGCTTCGGCCGCATGACCAGGTCCACGGCCCCGGGGTCGAGGCTCGCCAGCCAGCCCCAGAGCGTTCCCCGCCATCCCACCACGGCGAAGAAGAGGCCCGCCTGGAAGATGCCGAAGGTCAGGAGCGCGAGCGCCACGCGAAGCGGACCCGCGACGCCCGAGGGGTCGACGAGGCCCATGGCCTCGAGACCGACGACGAGGGCGAGGGCCCCGAGGCTCGCGGTCAGCATGCGCGCCGGCGCGCGAAAGGCCGCGAGCACCGCCTCGGGGGCGGGCCGCGCGCCGCGCCGGGAGAGGGCCTCTGCCAGCTGGGGCGTGGGCCGGAGCTCGCGGGCGGCTACGAGCAGGGCGACGGCCACCACCACGCAGCTCACCACCCCCACGAGCCGGGCGATTCCCGCGACATCCGCGAAGCCGAGCGGGAGCACCGTCGCGGCCGTGCCGACGGTCAGCAGCGCGCTCCCGGCGACGGCGAGGAAGGTCCCCCGCGCGAGGCCCCGAAGCACCTCCCGTGCGCTCGGCACGGGGGGCGGCGGTGGCGGGAGGGTCCAGGCGGACTCCCGCGCCTCGGGGGGCCGCGTGCTCGGGCCGCTCACGCGGGCGGCTCCGGCGGCGGCTCGGTGCTGCGCGCGAGCGGGAGCCGAACGGTGAACGCCGAGCCGACGCCGACCTCGCTCGTGACCTCGATGGTGCCCCGATGCAGCTCGGTCAGCCGCTGCACGATGGCCAGGCCGAGGCCCGCGCCCCCGCGCCGGCGTCCCCCCGGCGACGCCTGCCCGAACTCCTGGAAGATCAGCTCCCGGTCCTCGGGCGCGATGCCGATGCCCGTGTCCCGGACCTCGACGATCACCGCGTCGTCTTCCACGGCGGCGCGCACGACGACCTCGCCGGCGTCCGTGAAGCGGAGCGCGTTGCCCGCGAGGTTCGTCACGAGCTGGCGGAGGCGCTTTCGGTCGCCGTGCACCGGGGGGAGATCCTCGGCGAGCTCGGTGCGGAGCGTGACGGCGCCGCGCTGTCGCTGCTGGCCGCGGAGCTCGGCGACGACGTTCTCGATGAGCGGGCCGAGGTCCACGTCCGCGCGCCGCAGGCTGAGCACGCTCGACGTCGCCTCGCTGAGGTCCACCACGTCCTCGAAGAGCGAGAGCAGGTGCGCGCCGGCGTCCTTCAGGATGCGGAGGTCCTCGCGCTGCGCGTCGTTCAGGGGCCCGTCGATCTCCTCGAGGAGCACGTCGGCGAAGCCGAGCACGGCGTTCAGCGGCGTCCGCACCTCGTGGGAGACGGCACGGAGGAGCTCGGCGCGCGCGGCCTCGGCTTCCTCGGCCTGCCGGCGAAGGGCCCGCTCGCGCTCGAGGGCGACCACGAAGTCGAGGCGGAGCTCGTGGAAGGAGCGCACCAGCTCGCCCAGCTCGTCGAGGGTGCGAAGGGGGATCGACTCGGCCAGCCCCTCGTCGCGGTTCATCGCCGCCAGCCCCTGGCTCACGAAGCGGAGGTCGCTCGTGAAGTCCCGCGCCGAGATGCCGACGGCGAGCACGGCGACGAGCGTCGAGGCGACGGCGGTGATGCCGAGCGAGACGAAGAAGCGCGTGAGCGGGAGCAGCTCGCCCGAGGGCGCCGCCGTACCCTGCAGCGCCGCGGCACCGGTCACGCCGAGCACGAGGGCGAGGGTCACGCCGAGGGCGACCACGGCGCGCACGCTCGCGCGCTCGAGGTCGGTCGGAGAGGACCGGGGCTCGGACGGCACCGGGGCGACCGTAGCGGCTCCCGCGCCGGGGAGCGAGGCCCGGCGCCCTGCCCACGCCCTTCGCCTCCAGCCCACGCGGCGCACGCGCTCTAGCTAGCGAGCCCTGCCGAGAGGCCCTAAGACGCCCGCCATGCGCCGGACCCCGCTCTGCCTCCTCGCCCTCGCGGCCGCCTGCAACGACCCCGCTCCCGTGGCCGAGGTCGACGTCGCC
>JBCDGX010000744.1:0-3116 GCA_038750805.1 Myxococcota bacterium | reverse complement strand
TTCCCGGCAGGCGCTCTGGTTCTCGCGAGCGTTGCAGGCCTGGTAGATGGGCTCGTCGAAGCTCCGGACGCGGACCTTCAGCGCGGTCTGCATCTCGAAGTAGGTCTCCGCGAGGCGGAGCAGGTACTCGGGGCGCTGGGGGTTGTCGGGCCGGGTCCGGCGCACCAGGCGCTTGAGGATCGTGACCTCGCGCTCGAGGAAGTCGTACTCCCGGGCCTCCACTTCGTCGCGGTTCCGGCGCACGGTGTCGCTGAGCTCATAGCCCGCGTCCGGCGTGATGTTGTCCTGGGGTTCCTCGCGCTCGACCTCCGCCTGCACGAGGCGGCTGCGGGGCGCGTTGCTCCCGATGTTGCCGACGCCGCCCGCGGGCGCGTTGGCCGGACAGGCGTCGAGGTCCGTCGAGACCTGGGCCTCGACGCACACGCCCTGGGCCTCCGCCGAAGCGAGGTCGAAGAGCGCGAGCGACGCCACGAGGGACGCCGCCGCGATGGGCGCGCGCGTCCGGATGCCTGCCCTCATGCCGCTCACCTCCCGCAACGGTTGGTGACCTGCTGGCGGTAGTAGCCCAGCTCGTCACGCCAGTACTCGCCCTGGAAGGGCCAGAGCTGATGCTCCTCGTCGACCTCGACGTCGCCGCCGCCGCCGCCGCCGGACTGCGCCAGCTCGGAGAGCTCCTCGGCGTCGAGGTTGCCGCGGAGGTAGGTGTTCACCTCGAGCTCGACCGTGTCGATCTGCTCGAAGTGCCCGTTGAGCTCGTCGATGAGGCGCGTGTAGCGACCGCGGGCGAGGTCGCCCGTGGTGTCGATGGCGAAGGACTTCGCCACGGCCACGTCCTGGAGGATGCGGGCGCCGAGGGAGCTGTTCTGCAGCTCGGCGGGCGCCTGGGCGAGGCGCTGCTCCTCGGCCTCGAGGAGGTTCACGTATTCGATGTTCCGGAGAAGCGTCCGGTCGCTGAGAGCGGTCGACACGATCCCTCGGACGTTCTCCGAGAGATTCGCTTCACCGGCGCGGACCTGCTTGAGGAAATCGAAGAACTGCGTGTTGTCCTGGTAGCGGTCGAGGATCTCGTTGAGATCGTCGCTGACCGGGTCGTACTTCTCGTGGAACTGACCGATGACCGCGAGGGCGTTGTCGATCTGGCAGTTGAAGAAGAAGGTCACCGCCTTGATGACGAGCGCCTCGGGGTAATACGCGTCGCCGAAGTAGGGCGAGAAGAGCGTGTGCACGTTGCCGAGGGCGCGGCTGTACTCGTCGGCGAGGAAGAAGGCCCAGCTCGACTCGAAGAGGGCGTCCGTCCAGTACTCGCTCGCGACGTCGACGGTGTTCCAGGCCTCGACGGCCTGACCGAGGAAGGTGCCGTTGATGTCCTGGCCGCCCTCGTCGTTCGTGCGGATGGCGGCCGTGTAGTAGACGCGCGCCAGGGAGATCCAGGCGAGGTTGAGCATGCGCTCCTCCTCGTCGACGTCCCCGACGTCACCGCCCTCGATGCCGTCGATGATCGCGCGGAAGGACGCGATGGCCGGACGGGCGCGGCGGAGGCGGATGTAGGCGATGCCCTCGAAGAACTTCGCCTTCACGTAGAAGCGGCTCGCCTGGGGGACGCGGGCGAAGAGCTCGATGCCCTGGTCGAACTCGCCCTGGCCGTACTTGAAGCGGCCCATGATGTAGAGCAGCTCCTCGTAGAGTTCCCGGCTCTCGTCGGTGTTGAACTGCTCGAGCTCCTCGACACCGTAGCGGCCGACCTTCTCGATGATGCCGGCGGGCTCGGGGAGCTGCGAGGCGAGCTGCGCGAGCCACTGGAGCGTCTGGTTGAAGTAGAGGTGCTGGGCGCCGCGCTGGCCGATCTCGTCGAAGATCGCGAGCGCCGACTGGTAGTAGCGGAGGTGGTAGAGGCACTTCCCGAGGAAGAACTCGCCCTTCTGCACGTTCGCGGCGGCGTCCTGGGTCTCGCCCTCGACGACGCGCTGGAACTGCACGGCGGCCTCCTGGTAGCGCTCCTGCTGGTACAGGCGAAGCGCGTTGGCCAGGGCCTCCGAGGGCGGGCCCTCGGCCGGGGGCGCCGGAGGACCACCGGTCTCGTCGGTGGTGAAGATCATGTCCTGCGCGGCCGCGGACATCGGGACGGCCGACGCGAGCACGAGGCCGGCGAGGAGGAAAGCCGCCCGGCGCGTGGCCGTGCGAAGGGGTTCGATTCGTCCGCTCATGAGTCTCTGGTTCCAGTCCCGTGTCCGGCGGGGTCGCCGGCAGCTCTCCAAAATGCGCGCTGCGCTCTTTTCGCGCTCCGTGGCGCCTTCTCGTCCTTCGCCCTCTCCCCGTCCGCTAGGAGCGGCGTACCCCCCGCTGGGGACACGCGTCCGTCGCGGATGACCCACCCGAGCGGGTCAGCGGCGCATTTCGGGGCCCGCGGAGGGGTCGAAAGAGGCGCCCGGGCAAGGAAAAAATCGAAGAATATCGCTACCTTGCGGCCAGATCGGCGCCTAAGGATAGAGAGGTGTCCGATGGGTTGTCAAGGGGGCTCGAGGCCCGAAAGCGGCATGGGTTGCGAGGCATCACCGCAGCGCGTCAGGCTTGCTTCACCGCCTTGACACTCCAATGCGCCGATGCCTAGCTTCGCGCGCTCGGCGCACCTCGGGTCCGCCCTCGGAACACCATGACGCGAACGACTTCCCGCCTCCTCTTCCTCGTCTTTGCCTCGGCGCTCGGTCTCTTCGGGTGCCGCGGGAGCATCGTGGGGGATCCCTGCGTGCCGGAAATCGTTCCGGAAGAGGGCTTCCAGGCCGGCGAGGTCTTCCTGGAGACGTCCTCGGTGCAGTGCCGCACGCGGACCTGCCTCGTCTTCCAGCCGGAGGACGCGGCGCCGCTCGTCCCGGACCAGCTGACGGACGACGAGCTCATCGAGCGCGTCTACTGCTCCTGCCGCTGCGCGCCCCTCGCGGGCACGGATACGAACACCCCGACCTGCGATTGCCCGAGCGGCTTCGACTGCGTCGAGGGCATCGTGACCCAGGGCGGCGACGGCCTCACCGGCGGCTACTGCATCCGGCGCTTCGACGGCGACGGCCTCCCGGACGCCTGAGCGGTCCGCGCCGGCGGCGTTCCCCGCCGGCGCCCCGGGG
>JBCDGX010000743.1:0-3121 GCA_038750805.1 Myxococcota bacterium | reverse complement strand
GGCGGGGTTGGCGGCGGAGGGGGCGGCGGCGTAGGCCCGGCTGGGGGCGCGGGCGGCGTTGTGCCCGGTGGGGGGGGGGCCCGGGGCGCCGGCCGCCGAGACCAGCGAGGAGGCGGACGATGAGTGACGACAGCCCCAAGGGCACCGTGGTCCGCGAGGGCCGCTCGGACGCGGACCCGCTCGGCATTCGCCGGCGCCGCAACGGACGCAAGCGCGCGCCGGCCTTCACGGTCGAGCCGGGCTTCGTGTTCGACTACAAGGACCCGCAGCAGCTTCGCTACTTCATCACCGAGCGCGGCAAGATCGTGCCCCGCCGCATCAGCGGCCTGGACGCGCGGCAGCAGCGGCAGCTCACCCTGGCGGTCAAGCGGGCGCGCAACATCGCGCTCCTACCGTACACCGCGACGAAGTGAGGCCAGCATGGCGAAGCGCAACGTCCAGGTGATCCTGAAGCAGGACGTCGACACGCTCGGCGTGTCCGGCGACGTCGTGAAGGTCCGGCCCGGCTACGCCCGGAACTTCCTCATCCCCCGCGGCCTCGGCGTCATCGCCAGCCGCGAGAACGTGAAGCAGATCGAGCACGAGAAGCACCTCGCGCTCCAGCGCCTCGAGAAGAAGCGCCAGGAGGCCGAGGAGCTCGCGAAGGCCTTCAAGGGCCTCGAGCTCCACGTCGCCAAGGAGGTCGCCGACCCCATGGAGGGCAAGCTCTTCGGTTCGGTCACCGTCAGCGACGTGATGGAGGCGCTCGACCGCCGCGGCTTCGGCCACGTGCAGCGGCGCGCCATCGTGATGCCCGAGGACGCCATCAAGGTCACCGGCTCCTACGAGGTGGTCATCCGCCTCGATGCCGGTGTCGAGGTGCCCATCAAGCTCGAGGTCAAGACGGCGGCCTGAGCCCGACGCCTTGCTCGACGAAAGGGGTGTCGCCTTCCGGGCGGCACCCCTTTTTCATGCCTTGCGAGCGACCAGGCCGCCGTGGAAGATGGCCGACCGCGTTCCGCCGGGTGTCACGGGGCTCACGCACGCTTCATCCGTCGTGGGCCGCGTGACCTCGCACCCCCGCTCCCGAAACGATGCCCTTCTCTCGACCCCAGGCGCTCCGCCGATGACCGAAGCTCCCTTCGACGCCGAGGCCTGGGAGGACGAGTGGGAGGGCGACGTTCGTCCGCGCGCCAAGCGGGACGGGCGCGTCCCGCCGAACGCGCTCGACGCCGAGCGCGCGGTGCTCGGGGGCATCCTGCTGCAGAACCAGGCGATGAACGTCGTCATGGAGATCATCGAGCGGGACGCCTTCTACAGCGAGGCGAACGCGCAGATCTTCGAGGCCATGCGGGGGCTCTTCGGGCGCTCGCAGCCCATCGACCACGTCACGCTCCGCGAGGAGCTCGTGACGCAGCAGAAGCTCCAGGCGGTCGGCGGGGACGAGTACCTGCTCTCGCTCACGGAGTCGCTGCCGACGGTGGCGAACATCGAGGCGCACGCGAAGATCGTCTCGGAGAAGGCCGTGGTCCGCCGGCTCATCACCGCCTGCCACGAGATCGCCGCCTCGGGTTACGGCGACTACGGCGAGATCGAGGGCTTCCTCGACCAGGCGGAGGCGGCGGTCTTCGCCGTGGCAAAGCAGCGGGCCCGGAACCCCTACGAGCACGTCCGCGAAGTCGTCATGCGGACCTTCGAGGAGATCAACGAGATGGCGAAGCGCGGCGACGCCATCACGGGGACGCCGACGGGCTTCGACCGCGTCGACAAGATGACCGCGGGCATGCACCCCGGCGACCTGATCATCATCGCGGGCCGTCCGGGCATGGGAAAGACCGCCTTCGCGCTCAACGTGGGGCTCAACGCCTGCGTCGCGCGCCGCGAGGCCGTGGCCATCTTCAGCCTCGAGATGCCGAAGGAGCAGCTCGTCAAGCGCATGCTCTGCAGCGAGGCCCGCGTCGACGGCTCCCGGCTTCGGACCGGGCAGCTCCTCAAGGACGACTGGCCGAAGCTCGCGAACGCCGCGGGCATCCTCAGCGAGCTCCCCATCTTCATCGACGACACGCCGGCCATCAGCGTGCTCGAGCTGCGCGCCAAGGCGCGGCGCCTGAAGAGCGAGGCCGGGCTCGGTCTCCTCGTCGTCGATTATCTCCAGCTCATGCGCTCGGGCTCGCGCAACGACAGCCGCGAGCAGGAGATCAGCGAGATCAGCCGCTCGCTCAAGGCCCTCGCCAAGGAGCTCGGGATCCCGATCATCGCGCTCTCGCAGCTGAACCGTGGTGTCGAGTCGCGGGGCAACAAGGACAAGCGGCCGCAGCTCTCGGACCTCCGCGAGTCCGGCGCCATCGAGCAGGACGCGGACACGATCTGGTTCATCTACCGGGACGAGGTCTACAACAAGGACACGGAGGATCGGGGCATCGCCGAGGTGATCATCGGCAAGCAGCGCGCGGGCCCCACCGGCACGGCGCGCGTGCGCTTCTTCAACGAGCACACCCGCTTCGACAACCTCGCGCAGGACGATTACTACGGCGGCGGCGCGGGCGAGTTCGCCGACGGATGAAGGGGACCGCGCGAGCGGGGCGATGCACAGGCCGCGACGCGAGCCGAGTCACGAGACGCCGAGCGCCGAGCGCGGCGGGCCCGATCGGTCGGCCCGGCGCGAGCTCGGCGCGTGGGTGCCCCCCGGGGGCTCCGTGGTGCTCCGTTCGGCGCGGCGAGTGGACCCGGATTGGGCCGCCCCGCGGGTCGCGCTCGCCCACGCGCTCCTCGCGCTCCTCGTCGTGCTCGCGCTCTTCGCGTGGCCGGGGGAGCGCACCTACCCGGCCTCGGTGCCCGACTCCGCGCGGGCCTTCCGCGAGGCCCTCGTCGCCCCCTATCGGGTCGGGCTGGCCTTCGTCGCGATGATGGGTCTGGGGGCCGCCAAGCGCTGCTTCGGCGCCCCCGGGACGGCCTGGGCGGCGTGGGGGCTCGGTCTGGCGGGGGCGGGGCTCGCGGCGGCGGTCGCGCCGGCCCGCCCGTCGTTCGCCATGCTGGCTGCGGCGGCGCTCGGCGGCGCGCTGCTCGTGCTCGCGTCGGCCGGCCTGGCGCCGTCCCTGCAGCCCGGCTCGTCCCGCGCGGCCGGGACCTTCGCTGCGGCCGG
>JBCDGX010000742.1:0-3122 GCA_038750805.1 Myxococcota bacterium | reverse complement strand
GGGTGGACCTCGCGGACGAGCCCGAGGGTGGTCGGGCCATCGCGCATCCGACCTTCGGCCCGGAGCCGAGCTGGCTGGTCTTCGCGCACGGGCCGCAGAGCTGGCTCGGCGAGGATGAGGCGCCCACGCGGGCGGCGCTCTACCTGAGCCGGGAGGAGGGGGCTCCCGCTCGCCTCGCCAACCTCCTTCCCCACGGGGTCGCGAGTGCCACCTGGCCACGCTTTGCCCCGCGTCCTACGGGGACGGGGAGCCTCGAGCGCTACTGGCTCGTCTTTCTCTCGCGGGCGCCCTTCGGCAACGACGACGCCGGGACACGCGGCACGCTGCATCGGCAGCTTTGGCTCGCGGCGCTCGATGCGAACGCTCCCGCGGGGACCGATCCATCGCGCGCTCCGGTGCGCCTCCCGCTCCAGAACGTCGAGGCACAGAGCCTCGGCGCGGACTTTCGCGCGAGGGCCTGCGCGGAGGTCGGGGAGGCCTGCAGCGCGAGCGCGCAGTGCTGCCTGGGGCGCTGCGCGGTCGAAGACGACGTTCTCCGATGCCGCTGACGAAGGGGTGAGCCGTTCGCGGCGCTCGATCCCTCCAAGAGGTCGAGACGGAGCGCGACGACGTGCTCCGCGCACGAAGGACGACCTCACCCAATGACTCACGACTTCCTCTTGCGAAGCCTGTGCACGGCGGTCCTGGCTCTCGGCGCCGCAGCGTGCGGCGGCGACACCGACCCGCCGGGCATGGGGCGCGACGGGGGCGCAGGCCCGGACGCTGGCGGCATTCGCGACGGCGGCGTCCCCCCCGGAACGGATGGCGGCTTCGACGCCGGGCCTCCCCCCCCGCCGGCCAACGCGGACGACGATGCGCTCCGCGACGCCCTGGCCACCACGCGCTTTCTGACCCAGGCCACGTTCGGGCCTACGCGTGCGGACGTCGCGCGTTATTCGGAGACGTCTGGCTCCGCATGGTTCCGTGCTCAGATCGCCGTTCCCCCAAGCCTCCTGGTCGAGGCCGTCGACCGCTACTACGCGGAGTTCGAGGAGCGCGGCGGAGAGTTCGGTGAGCTCGCCTTCGAGGCGACCAACATGGCCTTCTGGAGGCATGCCGTGCACGCACCCGATCAGCTTCGGCAGCGCATGGCCTTCGCGCTCTCACAGGTTTTCGTCGTCTCGAACGCCGTAGGCGATGAGCTGACGGAGCACCCGCACGCGGTCGCTTGGTTCCAGGATCACCTCGTCCGCAACGCCTTCGGGAACTACCGGACTCTCCTGGAGGACGTGACCTACTCGCCCGCGATGGCGGTGTACCTGACCTACCTCGGGAACCGCCGTGCGAATCCGGAAACGGGCCAGGTACCGGACGAGAACTACGCTCGGGAGATCCTCCAGCTCTTCTCCATCGGAGTGGTCGAGCTCAATGCCGACGGGACCGAGCGGTTGGACGCCGAGGGGCGCGTCCGGGAGACCTACGACAACACGGACATCACAGGCCTCGCCAAGGTCTTCACGGGCCTCGACGTCGACCTCTGCTGCGAAGAGGAGCGCATCCACGACATCTGGCGGCGGCGCCTCGTGGTGGTCGAGGACTGGGTGTCGACGTCCGAAAAGACCTTCCTCGGGCAGACCATCCCGGCAGGCACCGGTTCGCAGGAGAGTATCCGCCGGGCCCTCGACGTCATCTTCGCCCATCCCAACGTGGGGCCCTTCCTCGCACGGCAGCTGATCCAGCGCTTCGTGACGAGCGACCCACGGCCGGCCTACGTCGCGCGGGTCGCGGCAGCCTTCGACGCGGGTACGTTCACGCTGCCCGACGAGACGACCGTCGGGAGCACGGGGCGCGGGGACCTGGCGGCCACGCTGGCGGCGGTGCTCTTCGACCCGGAGGCCCGGACGGAGGCGGCACGCATGGACCCGGGGTTCGGGAAGATCCGCGAGCCCATCCTTCGCCTGTCTCACTGGGCCCGCGCGTTCTCGGCGGACGCGCGGACGCCGGAGTATCTCGAACCCTTCTGGTCGGCCGACCGGCGCTTCCCGCTGAGCCAGGACGCCTACCGCGCGCCCTCGGTGTTCAACTTCTTCCGGCCCGGTTTCATCGCGCCGGGCACGGAGACGGGCGCGGCGGGCATGACCGTTCCCGAGCTTCAGATCGTCACGAGCACCACGGTGCCCGGCGACGCGAACTACCTCGAGGAGCTCGTCTTCCGCACCAGCGACGATGTCGACGCGGAGGAGTACCAGGGCCACTGGGCCGAAACCTACGGTTACGACGCAGACATCGCTGCAGCGCGGCGCACCTTCGTGGGCGACTACGCGGTCGAAGAAGCGCTCGCCTCGAGCCCAGAACGTCTCGTGGACGAGCTCGATGCCACCCTCACCTTCGGTTCGTTGAGTACGGAAACCCGGGCGGACATCACAGCCATCGTCTCCGAGGTGAGCGACGCCGCGCTCCGCGCCCGGCTCGCGGCCTACCTCGTCCTCACCTCCCCCGATTACCTCGTTCAGCGCTGAGTTCGGCGCACTCCAAAGGCAACGACATGGCCATGAATCGACGACACTTCCTGGGCGGCATGGGTGCCGCCGGAGCGAGTCTCGCGCTCGCTGGGCTCACCGGTCGGGTGAGGGCGCAAACCAGCGGAGACTACCGTGCGCTCGTCTGTGTTTTCTTCGGGGGCGGCCTCGACAATTGGGACACGGTCGTGCCCTACGACGACGCTTCCCACGCGACCTATGCGTCCCTCCGCGCGAGCATGTTCGCAGCGAACCCCGGCTACCGGGACCGGGCGCGGCTCTTGCCCCTCGATACCTCCGGCTTCGAGGGCCGCCGCTTTGCGCTGCCCATCGAGATGGAGGGACTGCACGGTCTCTACGGCTCGGGTCGCGCGGCGCTCGTGGGCAACGTCGGGCCGCTGCTCGAGGCGGTGACGCGTGCGGGATTCGAGGCGGGGAGCGCGCGCCTCCCGGCGCGGCTCTTCTCCCACAACGACCAGGTGTCGACGTGGATCTCGGGCGCGCCCGAGGGCAGCGCGCAGTTCGGTTGGGGGGGGCTCTTCGCGGATGCCTCGCGGGCGGCGAACGGCGCCCCAGAGTTCTCGGCGGTCGGCACGGGCGGTGGCGAGCTCTTTCTGACCGGCG
>JBCDGX010000741.1:0-3130 GCA_038750805.1 Myxococcota bacterium | reverse complement strand
CCGTGGCCGACGTGAGCAACGCGGCGGGCTCGCGCGGCGAGGCGACGGGCTTCGCCGTGGGCACGGCGCAGGTCACCGCCCGCAGCGGCGGCGTAACCGGCAGCGCGATGCTCACGGTCACGCCCTGAGGGGCGCGGGACGGGGTGCTAGCGTGGCTACATGCTTCGCGTTCCGCGGGCCGCATCGCTCCCCTTCGTGCAGGGCCGGCTCCACGCGCCCTACGTCGTTGCGCTCCGCTCGACGCAGCCGTCGGACCGCCAGCTCCTCGAGGCGCTTAACCTGGCGGGCTGCGAGCCTTCAGCGCCCGGCTCACCGCACGAGACCCTATTCCTCGGCCGGAGCGGTGGCTGGACACTGGTCGTCGACGACTGGTTCTGCACCCTCTGGCATCTCTACCGTGACCATGGTGTCGAGCGCGCCCTCGCTCGACGATGGGGCGTCGTGTTCTCGACGTTCGTGGGTGATGCGGACCAGGCCTACGGGTTGGATCACTTCCGCGGCGAGGCGCACCTGCGCAGCCGGTTCGTCGCGTCCCCGAAGTTCACGGACCGGGTCCTCGAACGTGACTTTGGGGATCCCCTGCCTGGCGAGACGGCGTCGCTCTTCGAGATGGACGGGATGGACATTGCCCTGACCCTGCTGCGCAAGCAGGGCATCCGAATCGAGCCGGAGATCGTCTCGTTCCGCGCCTACACGTACGGGTCGGAGCTCACTGCGAGAGGTCGCACGAGGTAGTGAGCGGGGGACCGCGCACTTCTGCACGAGCGAGACTCGAGCATGAAGGGCGTCAAACGCGGTCGAAGCGTGAGGACTGGCGGAAGTCCTACTCCGCGTCGGAGCTGGGCGTGACGGCGGTCCCTTCGTCCGGCGGGGGCACCGCCGCGGGCGTCAGCGCGTCGTCGTCCGCCTCGACGCTCACGTCCACGTCGACCTCGGGCGCCGGGGGCGGGTTCTGCACCTCGGCGATGCCGGCGCCGGCCGCCGCGCGGACCTGCGTCGCGATGGAGCAATCGGTCACGCCGGCGCGGTGCTCGAGGGGGCGCGGCGTGCCTCCGCCGAGGCCCCCAATGGCGATGCGCGCCGTCAGGAGCACGCCCCGCGAGCGGGTGCGCGTGCGGAGGAGCTGCCGGCCACTCCGGAGGTCCCAGAGGTAGACGTCCACGGGGTGCTCGCGGCGGTTGTCGCCGTGCTGCACCGCCAGAAGGAAGTAGTCGCTCTGCGCCATGTCCATGACCAGCGGGACGTCCCGGGCGAGGCGCCGGTCGAGCTCGTCCTCGAACACGCGCAGACGGAGCGGACTGTCCGCCTCGCGCACGCCCTCGAGCCAGCCCTCGTCGAAGAGATCGATGCGCTGGTAGAGCCCGCCGAGCGCCACCGGCGCCAACCCGAGGCAGCGGCCGATCGCGTCCGGGCCCATGCCGATGGCCGCGTTCGGGATGCGCTCCGAGTCCCGCGCGTCGTCCGCGTGGATGCGCAGGTAGACGCCCTGCGCCCCGTGAAGCCCCGAGAGGCTGAGCCGCGGGTCCGCCCAGCTCTCGGGCGCCTCGTCGGCCACGCTGGTGATCCAGCCCTCGATCCGCTCGCGGAAGGCGTTCACGCGCCCCGCCACGGGGACGGCGTTGCCGCGCCAGCGCGCCTCGATGGTGCCGCGAAGCTCGGCGGTCTGGAGCCGCTCCCGGTACTGGTAGCCGCCCACGACCAGGGCCAGGGCCACCACCACGAGCACGGCCGCCCGCCAAGGAAGACGCGCGGCGAAGGCGCGCTCCTCGTTCTCGTCGAAGCGCGCGGGCTCGAGACGGTCGTTGGCCATGGGAGCCTCCAATTGAGAACGGGCGCCGAGAGGCTCTCGGCGCCCGCCCCATCGTGTGCGCGGGGCTCAGTCCCCGACGCGGTTCACGGCGAAGGCCACGTTCACGTATCCGGCCTGGGCCGTCGAGAACATCACCTTCTTGATGACGCGGAAGTCCGTGGAGACGTCCGCCTGCATGACCACCGTCCCCGGGAAGGGCTCGGCGGGGTGGAGGATGCTCCAGTTGCGCTTCAGCTGCTCGAGCTGCTGCACGAGACCCTCGATGCGCTCGAGCTGCGTCTGCTGCGCGAGCGTCTGCGTGTCCGCCACGCGGTTGCCGTCCAACGTGATCACGCGGTCGTCGATGGCGATGACCGGGGCGATCTCGAGCGACTCCGTGTTGGCCGCGCTCGGCATCGTGATCGAGGCCTTCTGCGCGAGGAGCTCACCCGACGCGCTGAAGTTCATGATCAGGAACACGACGAGCGTGATCAGGAAGTCGATGAACGGGATCAGCGGCAGCGACTGGTCGACCGCCTTCTTCCCGCCACCGCCGACCTTCTCGCGGACGAACTTGAGCGGGATCTTGTGAAGGAGGACCGGTTCCGGCTTGTGAATCGGCATGGGGGTCGCCTCAGAGCAGGCCGGCGCCGTCGCTCAGGTTCATCTGCGGGAAGCCTTCGCCGACCACGAGATCCATGGCGCCGACGACGTCCTCGTACATGACCCCGTCTTCCGGCGCGACGGTGATGTCGCGACGGTTCGGCTCCATCTGACGACGCTGCTGGAGCTTCGCGCGAAGCTCCTCCATGTCGTAGGCGTCGCCGTTCTTCGGGATCGTGATGTTGTCCCCGGCGCTCGACGCGAGCACGTAGCCCGAGTTCTGCACCTGGAGGATGAGCTTCACCCGGTCGTCGGGCTCCTGCGGCTCGGCGTTCGGGTTCGGCGAAGGCGACTGCTGGTTCGCGCTGATGCGCGCGAGCTGGTTCCAGACCGCCGTCGCCAGAAGGAACATGATGCAGCAGAAGAGGAGGTCGATGAAGGGGATCAGGGGGATCTCCTGATCGACGGACTTCTTGCCCCCGTGACCACCGCCGGTGTCGATACCGCCCAAGGCGTAATCCTCAGGCGCCGCCGTCGGCGGGCAGACCCTGGAGGTTGACCTTCGAGCGGTTGTTCACGACGAGGTTCATCACCTGCACCGTGGCCGCGTTGATGTCGTCCAGGAGGCCCTGCGTCTTACCGTTCAGCACGGCCATGCTCATGAGCGCGATGATCGCGCTGATGAGACCGAAGGCGGTGCAGTTCATGGCCTCGGAGATGCCCTTGGCGAGCATGGTG
>JBCDGX010000740.1:0-3141 GCA_038750805.1 Myxococcota bacterium | reverse complement strand
TTCAAGGGCGAAGAAAAACGCCTGATTCTCTGCTCTGGTAAAGTCTATTATGATCTGGCGGCTTACCGCGACGAACATCAGCGAACCGACGTCTCCATAGTACGAGTAGAACAGCTCTACCCACTGCACAAACCAAAACTGGAAACACTTCTCAAGTCTTATCAGCAGCTTGATGATATTGTCTGGTGTCAGGAAGAATCGGAAAATAACGGTGCTTGGTTACATCTGGAACCTCAGTTACGGCGCCTGTTTGGAAAAGAATTACTGTATGCAGGTCGTGATGCCTCAGCGAGTCCTGCCCGACCTCCCGCGCGATCTCCGCGAAGCGGTCGAAGTCCACCTCGCGCGGATACGCGGTGATGCCGGCCCAGAGCAGCTTCGGCTTGTGCTCTCGCGCGAGCGCCGCGACCTGGTCGAAGTCGATGCGGTGGTCGTCCGGGCGGACACCGTACTGCACGGCCTCGAAGTACTTGCCGCTGATTGAGACCTTGTGGCCGTGCGTGAGGTGGCCGCCGGCGTCGAGGCTGAGGCCCATCACCTTGTCGCCGGGGTCGCAGAAGGCGAAGTAGACGGCGAGGTTGGCGGGGCTCCCGGAGTAGGGCTGCACGTTCGCGTGCTCGCAGCCGAAGAGGGTCTTCAGCCGCTCGATGGCGAGGCGCTCGACGGCATCGATGTTCTGCTGCCCCTCGTAGTAGCGGCGCCCGGCGTAGCCCTCGCTGTACTTGTTGTTGAGGACCGTGCCCGCGACGTCCTGGACGGCCGGGAAGGCGTAGTTCTCGCTCGGGACGAGGCGGAGCTTGTCGCGCTGGCGCGCCTCCTCGGTCGTGATGAGCCCGGCCAGCTCGGCGTCGAGCTCTGTGAGGGGCGCGTCGAGGGGGGAGGGCGTCGTCGTCGAGGGCGTGGCCATGCTCCGGGCATAGCTTCACCGGGTGGGGGTCGTCGAGGCCCCGGCGGCGCGCCTCGCGGGAGACCGGGGCCTCCGTGCGCCGAAGCGGGTAGAGTCCGCGCCCATGGCCACCGTGCCCGGACTCGAGCGCTTCGCCGAGCTGGCCGCTCATGCGCGCGTCGTCCCCGTGTCCGAGGAGCTCGTCGCCGACGACCTCACGCCCGTGCGCGCCTTCGCCGCGGTCGGCGACGGCCCCGGCAGCTTCCTCCTCGAGAGCGTCGTGGGGGGCGAGAAGTGGGCGCGCTACAGCTTCGTCGGAGCCGCCGCGCCGGTGCTCCTGCGGGGCCATGGTACGCGCTGGGTGAGGACCGAGGACGGCGTCGCGACCGAGCATCACGGCGACGCCTACGAGGAGGGGCTCCGCCAGGAGCTCGCGGCGTGGGCGCCGCCGCCCGCGGAGGCCCTCGCCGAGCTCGGGCTGCCGCGCTTTTGGGGCGGCGCCGTGGGCTTTCTGGCCTACGACGCCGTCCGCCGCTTCGAGCCGAGCGTCGGGGCCCCCGTCGACGCGGAGGGGGACGAGGAGCTTCATTTCGCCTTCGGGGGGCCCCTGCTCGTCTTCGATGCGCTTCGGCAGACCCTGCGCATCATCGTCCCGCAGCGGACCGACGTGCCGGGCGCCCACGCCGCGGCCCGGGCGACCATCGCGGCGCTCCGAGCGCGCCTGGCGTCGCCCCCTCCGCTCGCGCCCCTCGCCATGCCGGATCCCGTCGTGCGTGGCGAGCTCCCGCCCTCGAGCTTCGCGCGGGAGGACTTCGAGACCGCCGTGCGTAAGAGCCGCGCGCACATCGTCGAGGGCGACATCTTCCAGGTCGTGCTCTCCCAGCGCTTCGCGGTGCCCACCGAGGGCGCGACGGCCTTCGACGTCTACCGCGCGCTCCGCGTGGTGAACCCCTCACCCTACATGTACTTCCTTCGGCTCCCGGGCGTGGAGGTCGCGGGCGCCAGCCCGGAGACGCTCGTGCGCGTGGAGGACGGCGAGGCGACGCTGCGGCCCATCGCCGGGACGCGCCCGCGGGGCGCGACGGAGGCCGAGGACCGCGCGGCGGAGGCCGAGCTCCTCGCGGATCCGAAGGAGCGCGCCGAGCACGTGATGCTCGTGGACCTCGGGCGGAACGACCTCGGGCGCATCAGCGCGGCGGGCACGGTGCGCATCACGGAGAAGATGGTCATCGAGCGCTACAGCCACGTGATGCACATGACCTCCAACGTGCGCGGCACGCTGGCGCCGGGCCGGGACGCGCTGAGCGTGCTGCGGGCCGTCTTTCCCGCGGGCACGCTGAGCGGGGCGCCGAAGGTCCGCGCGATGCAGATCATCGAGGCGCTCGAGCCCGTTCGGCGGGGCGTGTACGGGGGCGCCGTCGGCTACCTCGGCTTCGACGGGAACGCGGACCTGGCCATCGCCATCCGAACCGTCGTGGCCAAAGACGGGATGCTCACGCTACAGGCCGGCGCCGGCCTCGTTGAGGCCTCGGACCCCGCCAAGGAGTTCGAGGAGACGGTGGCGAAGGCGCGCGCCGGGCTCGTGGCCATCGAGGCTGCGCGGCGCTCCGCCCGTTACGAGCCGTGACGGACGCTTCGCGGGGGCGGCACGCCCGGGGCGACGACTCGGCTACGCTCCAGGCCATGAGGGTCTTCGCGCTGTCTCTTTCCTTTCTCTTCCTCCTCGCGTGCGGCGACGACGCGGCCGAGGGCACGGACCTCGGCCTCGCCGACCAAGGCGCGGCGGACGCCGGCGACGCGGGCACCGCGGACGCCGGGACCGAGGACGCCGGCGTGCTCCGTGGCGAGGCGCTCTTTCAGAGCGAACGCCCGCTCGTCGTCGCCCATCGCGGCGGGCGTCGTCTGGCGCCCGAGCACACGCTCTTCGGTTACCAGGTCGGCCTCGATGCCGGCGCCGACGTCCTCGAGATCGACGTCGCGCAGACCTCCGACGGGGCCATCGTGTGCATTCACGACCTGAGCGTGGACCGGACCACCGACGGAACGGGCGACATCCGCGAGCTCACCCTCGCGGAGGCGCAGGCCCTCGACGCGGCCTTCGACTTCTCCATGGATGGCGGGGAGACCTATCCCCAGCGCGGCACGGGCATCGTGATCCCGACGCTGCGGGCGGTCTTCGAGGCCTTCCCGGACGAGACCTACGTCATCGAGATCAAGCAGTCGGAGCCTTCGATGGTCGACGACTTCGTCGCGCT
>JBCDGX010000739.1:0-3165 GCA_038750805.1 Myxococcota bacterium | reverse complement strand
GGGCCCGGCGTCGAAGCGCGAGGATCTGCTCCGCCTCCTCCTCGCTCATGGCCCGCTGCTGCGCCGTCTCGCGCGCGCGGATCCGGAGGAGGTCCATGGTGAAGCTGTCCTCGAGATCCTCCTCGGCCACCAGGCTGCGCCCGCCGAAGGGCACGAGCGCGGCGGCGAGCTCCTGCGCGGAGCCGTGGCGGTGGTCCCGGCTCTTGGAGAGCGCCCGCGCCACGACGGCCTCGAGGGCCGGCGGGATGTCCGGCCGATGCAGCCGGAGCGGCGGCGCCGGGTCGTTGCGCACGCGGAGCGCGAGCTCCCGGAAGGTCGGGGCGTCGAAGGGCCGGCGGCCCGCGAGCATCTCGTAGAGCACGACGCCGAGGCTGTAGAGGTCCATGCGCGGATCGCGGCTCTCGTCCCCGCGGAGCCGCTCCGGCGCGGCGTAGGCCGGCGTCCCGACCAGCGTGCGCGCCGGCGTGAGGCTCTTGCCCTCGTCGATGCGCACCGTCGGCTTCACGAGCGCCGCGAAGCCGAAGTCGCAGACCTTCACGAAATCCCGGTCGCCGAGGAGGGCGATGAGCATGAGGTTCGCGGGCTTCAGGTCCCGGTGCAGGATCCCGCGGTCGTGGGCCGCCGCGAGGCCCGCGAGCGTGTGCGTCGCGATGCTGCACGCGCGGGCGATGGAGAGGCGCCCCTCTTCGACGAGCGCCTCGCTGAGCGATCGCCCGCGGAGGTACTCCATGACCAGGAAGTGCCGGTCCCCTTCGAGGCCGAAATCGAGGATGTCGATGATGTTCGGGTGCCCGATGGCCGCCGACGAGCGCGCCTCCCGAACGAAGCGCTCCACGGCGCTCGGGTTCTCGGCGGTGCGGGGATGCAGCAGCTTCACCGCGACGAAGCGCCGGAGCACGCGGTCCGCGGCCTTGTAGACCGAGCCCATGCCGCCATCGCCCAGCCGGCGCACGAGGTGGTAGCGCCCGGCGACGGTCGTACCGACCAGGTCCGGGGACCGCCCGCGGCGCTCCTTCCGAGCCTTCTCTCGCGCCGCCGGTGGGCTCACCGGGGGATCATCCACGGCGGCCCGGCGATCATCAACGACGCATCGCCGATCGCTCAGGTCGCGCGGGCGAGGGCACGCACGAGCGCGGTGCGCACGACCGGGTGCGCCTCGGAGGGAAGCCGCGCCTCGAGGAGCGCTCGGCAGCCCGGCGTCCCCACGCGGCCGAGGGTCCGCGCGGCCGCCTCTCGTACCACGGGCGCATCGTGCTGGAGGAAGGGCGCCACGTCCTCGGCGATGCCGTCGGCGAAGGCGCGCCCGAGCGTGAGCACGGCCTCGCGCGCGATGAGGTCGCTCGTCGCCGTCTGGGCCACGGTGCGCAGGAAGGTGCGGGTCAGCTCGGTCGGGAAGGCCGCCGTGGCGGCGATGGCGCGGAGGCGCACATAGGGCGCCGTCTCGCGCGCCTCGTAGAGGCGGATCAGCACGGGCAACACGGCCGGACCGAGGCGGCGCCACTCGGCGAGGGTGGGGACGCTCTCGTAGCCGCTGAGCATCGCGCGGACGGCGTCGGAACCCGGTTCGGCGGCGGTCGGCGCGCTCTCGGTCTGCGCCGCGGCGGGGCGCGCCGCCGCGAAGAGGGTCAGGACGAGCGCGGTCACCACCAGCCGAATCATGGGCGGCAGCTTAACACCGGGATGGGGGCTGCCAAGGCCGGGCCCCTCGCGCGCTCACCCGCCGAAGCGCTCGCGGCCCTCGCGTTCCCACCACTCGCGATACTTGCCCTGGGCGATCTCGCGGTCGCGCTTGGGGAGCGCCGGGTGGTAGCCGAAGTACTCCTGCGTGAGCGTCTTGAGCTCGTCCGCGGCGGCGGTCCGCATCAGCTCGTCGCCGTGCAGGAGCGCGTCGATGAGCCACTCGATGCGGTGCCGCCCGCGGTTCGCCTTGCTCCACGCGAGCCACGCCTTGGCCTGGTTGCCGAAGTCCTGACGGGTGAGGAGCACGAGGGCGGAGTGCGAAGCCGAGACGATGATCGCCTCCTGCGCGCGGAGAAGCTGCACGAGCAGCTCGAGGGCCTTCACGTCCCGGAGCTCGCCGAGGGCCCGGGCCGCCGCGGCGCGGCGCTCGGCCGTCTGCCGGGGCACCTTCGCGGACGCGCGCACCCGGTCGAGGAGGTCGGCGACCTCCCCGTCGAAGCGATGAAGCGAACGCAGCACGCCGATGGCGAGCTCGCGCACCTGCTCGTCCTCGTCGAAGAGGCGCCGGCCGAGGGGCAGCACGAGCGACGCGCTCGGCACCTCCGCGGCGACGAGGAGAGCGTAGTAGCGCGCGTCCGCGTCGCGCACGTCGAGGAGGGAGACGACGTAGGGCGCGGCCTTCTCGCCGAAGGCGACGATGCAGCGGGCGATGGCGCTGACGTCGCGGCCGCGGGGCCGGCGCCGGAAGGGGCGATGCCGGTCGAACCAGAGGGGCCCGGGGAACTCGCGCACGAGCACCGGGAGGACCGCCTCGCCCAGGCCGACGACGCGATCGACGATGCCCGCGTCGTCGGGCGACGCCGCTACCACGTCGTCGACGACGGCCTCGACGCCATCGCCCATGGACACGATCACGTTCGGCGCGCTCTCGGACGGGACCGTGCCCTGCACCACGCGCTCCTCGACCTGAACGATGGGCACGCGGCCCACGACGTCGACGGCCGGCGCGGCGTCCCCCTCGCGGCGGGGGTCCGGGCGCTCGGAGCGGGTCGGCTTCGGCTCGGCGGTGCCGAGGACCTCCACGCCGCCGCTCGCCGAGTAGACCCCGGCGCGTGCCATGGGATCGGGCGCGCTCTGCGCCTGGCCTCCGTCGAGGTCGAGCGGATCTCCGTCCCCCATGTCGAGCTCGACGTCGTCCGCCGCCTCCATGGCGGCGCGGGCGAAGACCTTCACCCCGCCGTCGCCGTCGGGCTCGCCCGGGAGGACCACGTCCGGCGGCGGGGGCGCGGTGCGCGGGACGCCGAGCACCTCGAAGGCCTCGGAGCGCTGCGAGGGCGAGTCGCCCGCGGGGACGAGCCCGGGCGGGATGGAGCTGATGCGCGGCGGGATCGAGCTCCGGCGCGGCGGGGTGCTCGCTCGCGCGTCTGCCGGGGGCGGGGTGCTCGCTCGCGCGTCCGCCGGGGGCGGGGTGCTCGCTCGCGCGTC
>JBCDGX010000738.1:0-3165 GCA_038750805.1 Myxococcota bacterium | reverse complement strand
TCGGCGCGCTCGTCGACGTGTCCCTCGAGGGCCTGGAGATCGAGCTGCTCGTGCCCCTGGACGACGCGAGCGAAATCCCGCTCCGCCACCTCGGCGCCTGAAGCCGCTCTCCACGGAGGCGCCACCGGTGAGGCACGCGCTTCGGGCGGCGCCGGCCGCGGCGTGGCATGCTCCCCCGTCCCCATGTGCAGACTCTTCGGCTTCCGCTCCGTCATCCAGAGCCAGGTGCACCGTTCGCTCGTCGCGGCGGACAACGCGCTCGGGCGCCAGAGCGCCGGGCATCCGGACGGCTGGGGCGTCGCGTATTACGTCGACGGGGCGCCGCACCTGACGCGGAGCCCGGGGCACGCGCTGAGCGACGCGCTCTTCCATCGCGTGAGCGGCGTCGTGAGCTCCGAGACCGTGCTCGCCCACGTGCGGAAGGCCACGCAGGGCCCGCACACGGTGCTCAACTGCCACCCCTTCCAGTACGGGCGCTGGGTCTTCGCCCACAACGGCGACGTGCCCCGCTTCCACGAGCGATGGCGGCGCCCGCTCGTCGCCGAGGTGGCCCCGCGCCTCCGGCCTTTCATCCTCGGGGAGACCGACAGCGAGGTCCTCTTCTTCCTCTTCCTCACGCGCCTCGAGACCCGCGGCCGGCTCTCCAAGCCCTTCGCCGTGGGCGACGCCATGGACGCGCTCCGCGAGGCCCTCGCGATCGTGGAAGACCGCGTCGAGCTCGGGCCCGAGGAGACGCAGTTCCTCACCTGCATCGCGACCGACGGCGCGACCATGGTCGCGCATCAGGGGGGCAAGGAGCTTTTCTGGTCGAGCCACAAGACGCGCTGCGCGGACCGAGGCACCTGCCCGAGCCTCTCCCCCGAGTGCGAAGCGCCGAGCCAGGACGGCTACGTGAACCACCTCGTCTTCTCGAGCGAGCCCCTCCACGGCGAGAACGTCTGGAACCCGATGAATCCCGGCGAGCTCGTCGGCGTCGACTGGCGCATGCGGATGGCCCGGCGGGAGCCCGGGCGGCGCCACCTCGAAGTCGCCCACGGCTGAACGGCGCTTCGCCCTTGACCCTCCCGGATGTGGTCACGGAGCATCGGAGGTGCCGAAAGGTGGGAAGGTTGACGTGATGACGAACGACCCCGCGCGCGGCCTCGCCGTGCTGGCGCTGGCGACGACCCTCGCGCTCGGCGCGCTCGTCGCCCAGGCCCAGGAGTTCCCGCCCGACTATCACGTCTGGAGCGACGTGAAGCAGAACCTCCGCAGCCTGGCGAAGAACCCCGATGCGCACTTCGAGGGCGGCGGCATCCGCCTCGGTTCGACGCACTACTGGCCCGTGGAAGAGGGCTCGCACGAGCTCGGCGCCAGCACGGAGCAGGGTCCCCATCGCCTCACCCAAGCCGCCTTCCAGCTCCTGCGGAGTGGCGAGTACCAGGGCGGGGGCGAGTTCGAGGTCGGCGGCGAGACGAAGGTGCTCGGTTCGCCCGAACAATGCCCGAGCGGCGGCTGCCCGGTGCAGGTCGGCGACCCTCCCTGAACGGGCACCCTGAACCGCCCCTAGACGACCCCGTCCGCGGCCGCATGACGCACGCCACGCGCGCCTGAGTGCGTCTATGCTCCCCCGCGTGGAGGAGCCCATCACCGGCGCGGGACGCTACCAGCGCTCCACGATGGTCGGCGCGGGCGGCATGGGCGTCGTCCATCGGGGCTTCGACCGCGTGCTCCGCCGGGAGGTCGCCATCAAGACCCTCCAGGGCGACCTCGCGAAGGACGACGACTCGCGTCAGCGCATGCTCCGCGAGGCGCGCGCCGTCGCCGGGCTGAACCACCCGAACATCGTCCAGCTCTACGACATCTTCGAGGACGACACGGGCACGCTCTCCCTGGTCTTCGAGTACGTGGACGGGCAGAGCCTGAGCGCGCGCATCGCGAAGCACGGCCGGCTGCCCCTGGCCGCCGTGCTCCCGATCTGCGACGACCTCGTCGGCGCGCTCGCCACGGCGCACGGGGCGGGCTTCGTGCACCGGGACATCAAGCCGAGCAACATCCTGCTCCGGAGGCCCGGGGGGCGCGCCGTGCTCCTCGACTTCGGCATCGCGCGCCCCGCCGACGACACGGCCGTCGCCGGCTCGGACGCCCTGCGAGCGACGAGCTCGGACATCACGGGTCCGGGCATGGTGCTCGGGACGCCGGGCTACATGGCGCCGGAGCAGGTCGACGCGCAGCACCGCATCGGCCCGGGCACGGATCAGTTCCAGCTCGCGGTGACGCTCTTCGAGGCCATCGCCGGCCGCCTCCCCTGGTCCGACCGCTCGGGCGGCATCGTGAACATCGAGAAGGCGCGCTCGCTCCGGGAGCTCGACCCGGCCCTCGGCGAGGTCGACCGGGTCCTCGCGCACGCGCTCCGGCCGGACGTCGACGATCGCTACGCGGACATTCGGCTTTTCGCCGACGCCTTCCGCGAGGCGGCAGCGGGCGGCCTGGCGATCGCACCGGGCCCCATGACCCCGCCGCCCGCACGCCATACCGCGCCGACCCGCGTGCGCGGCGACGCGACGGGGCCCGGCGACCCCGCGGGCCCCGAGAGCGAGATCCGCGCGACGCGCGGCCCCCCGGTGACGCCGCCGCGAGGAGCCGCGGACGCCGCGGAAGACGGGATGGCCTGGTCCGAGGCGGGGCCTGGGGAGCGCGCGGTCGTGGAGGGGAAAAGCGCCGCCGCGCGCCGGAAGGGGCTCGCCTTCGCCGCGGGCGCCCTGCTCGCCCTGGCGCTGCTCGCGATCGTGGCGTGGTCCCTCGGGAGCGAGGGGGACGCGCTCGTGCCGAGCCAGCCCGGCGAGGTGCCGCTCGTCGCCTGCCCGCTCTTCGACGTCGAGGGCCTCGGCCGGGACGCCGCCTGGCTCGGCGCGGCGGCGGGGCAGCTCGCCTGCGAGCGAGTGCAGCTGATTTCCGGCGGCACCGACGGCGTCGCCGCCGGTCCGCCGGAGCTGCTGGAGCTCCCCGTGCTCCCCGACTCGGACACGGACCGCCGGCCCTACGACGCACCGGGCGCGCGGGAGCGCTCGCGCGAGGCCGCCCTCGCGCTCCGGGCGGATGCGGTGCTCACGGGCACGGTGCGCGTGACCCGGGACCGCACCTTCGGCGTGCGCCTCAGCCTGGCGCGGCGGAGCGGGCGCGTGG
>JBCDGX010000737.1:0-3174 GCA_038750805.1 Myxococcota bacterium | reverse complement strand
GCGGCCCGCGGGCTTCGGCGCTTCCTCTCGGCGCGGAAGGAGGAGCTCGCGGCGCTCCGCGCGACGAGGCCCCGGGGCTCGACGAAGATCGACGCGCCGCTCGCGCTCGTGCCGTGCACGATGCCCGGGAAGCGCTCGTGCGCGTCCCGGCGGACCGGGACCACGTAGCGCCCCTCGCGGAGCGTGTAGAAGCGGTCCTGGAGGATCGCCGCGCTCTTCACGAGGATCTCCTCCAGGCGCGCGACGATGCGCGCGCGGAGGTTCGCGACCTCCGTGCGGAGCCGCCGGAGCTCGGGGCTCGCGTGATCCGCCAGCGTGCCGTCCGGCTCGATGGCCGCGGCGAGCTCGTCGTGAAGCCGGTCGAGGGTGGGGTCGAGGGCCGTCGCCGCGAGGAGCGCCGCGAGCTCCTCCTTCCGCGCCGAGAGGAAGCGCCGAAGCCCGCGGGCCGCCTCGAGCGTGCGCATCACGTCTCGGAGCTCCGGCGCCGTGAGCGCCCCACCGCGCTCCACACGCATCAGGTTCGGCCCGAGCTCCCGGATGCCGTCGAGGGGGAGCGTCTCGCCGGCGCGGAGGAGGCGCAGCACCTCGCCGGTCTCGGCGAGCGCCGCGGCCGCCCCCTCGCGCGTCTGGGCCACGGGCACCTTCACGCGCGCGGCGAGCGGACCCCGGCAGCGAGCCCCCACGGCGGCGACCAGGCGGCCCCACTCGAGGTCGCTCAGGGTCTTCGCGGGAACGCCCGTCGCGTCCGGCTCCCAGGCCAGCGCGGAACTCTCGTGCTCGTCGCTCATCGGGACCGCGGCGGCATAGCGCCCGGGCGCCGCCGCGGAAAGGCGGCGTGTCGCGGGGGCCGGAGAGCTACTGGAAGATCGGCGGGAGCTTCAGGTCGCCGGAGGTCTGCATGCCCGACTCCATGCCCATGCCCGGCGGCACGCGCATGCCCGGGTTCCGGCTGCGCTGCGGCACGAGCACGATCTGCACGGTCGTCGCCGTCCCGGGCGTGATCTCGAGCTCGCCCCGGCTCCGGCCGCGCTTGGCCGTGAGCACGAGCGGCTCCCCCACCGGCGCGTCGATGGTGCAGGGCGTCGGCGCACAGCCCTCGACGTCGCCATCGACCTCGACCGTCGCGCCATCGGCCGGACGGGTCTCGACGGTGACGGGCACGGAGGTGGGGGCCTCGGGCTCGGGTGGAGGCTCGGCGACCGGAGGCGGCGTCTCCGGAACGGCCACGCCCGCGTCCGCGACCTCCTCGCCGCCTCCCCCCTGGCTCTTCGCGATCAGGAAGGTGCCCCCCGCGCCGAGCAGGAGCAGGAGCAGCGCACCCGCGGCGATGAGCGGCGCCTTGCCGCTCGAGTCCTCCTCGAAGCCGAGCTCGTCCGCCGGCGAGGGCGCCGCGCGCCGCGCCGCCTTGCCCGACGCCTTCACGGGCTCGCCGAAGCCCATCAGCGTCTTCTCGCTGACGCGCCCCATGGCGGCCTCCTCCAGGGCGACGGCGAGGTCGTCCATGGTCTGGAAGCGCTTGTCCGGGTCCTTCGAGAGCGCCTTGGTGCAGACGACCTCGAGCTCCGGGCTGATGCGCACGGCCGGGTTCGCCTCCTTCAGCGGGGGCGGCTCCTCGAACATGTGCTGCGTCAGAATGCCCATGAAGGACTCGCCCACGAAGGGCACGACGCCGGTCATGCACTCGTAGAGGATCACGCCCATGGCGTAGATGTCGACGCGGTGGTCGAGCTCGGCGCCCTTCGCCTGCTCGGGGGACATGTACTCCGGCGTGCCGAAGATCATCCCGGTCTTCGTGAGCTTCCGGCCCGGCGTCCCGTCGCCGTCCACCTCGCTCATCTTCGCGATGCCGAAGTCGACGATCTTCACGAAGTCGCGCCCGTCGTCCCCCTCCGTGAGGAAGATGTTCTCGGGCTTCATGTCGCGATGGACGATGCCCTTCGCGTGCGCGGCGCCGAGGGCCCGGCAGCACTGCTTCAGGATGTGGACGGCGCGCCGCATGTCGAGCGTGCCTTCGCGGGAGATCAGGTTCGCCAGGTCCTCGCCGGCGAGGAACTCCATCACGAAGTAGCTCGAGCCATCCGGCGTCGTGCCGAAGTCGCTGATGTCCACGATGTTCGCGTGGCCGATGCGGCTCGCGCTGATCGCCTCCTGCTTGAAGCGCTCGACGACCTCCGGGCGGCTGCTGAAGTCCTGGCGCAGCACCTTGATGGCCACGCGCTTCTTGATGACCGTGTGCACCGCCTCGTAGACGAGGCCCATGCCGCCCTCGCCGATGCGGCGGAGGACCTTGTATTTGTCGAGGTCGACGCCGACGAGCGGATCGTCGGGGCTCGCGGGGGGCGCCCCGGTCATGGGCTAGGCGTCCTCCCGGCGGGGGGCCGGGGCCCGCGAGCAGGGCCCCTCGGCGGGATGCTCGGTCGTGATTTGAGGACGGATCGTCATCGCGCGGTGCCGGCGGGACGCTAGCAAAGGCCCCGACCAATGGTAAGCCGGTCGCGTGGGCCGCATCCGCCGCCTCGACGATGCCCTGATCGACCAGATCGCCGCCGGCGAGGTGGTCGAGCGCCCGTCGAGCGTCGTCAAGGAGCTCGTCGAGAACGCCCTCGACGCGAAGGCGCGGCGCCTCGAGGTGGAGATCGTCGAGGGCGGCCGGACGCGCATTCGCATCGTCGACGACGGCATCGGCATGGACCCGGAGGACGCGGCGGCGGCGGTGATGCGCCACGCGACCAGCAAGCTGCGGAGCTTCGGGGACCTGGACCGGCTCTCGACCATGGGCTTCCGCGGCGAGGCGCTCCCGAGCATCGCGTCGGTCTCCCGCTTCCGCCTCGTGACCCGCCCGCGGGAGGCGCTCTCGGGCACCGAGGTCCGCATCGAGGGCGGCGGTCCGGCGATCGTGCGCGAGGTGGGCGCGGCCCCGGGGACCGTCGTCGAGGTGGACGACCTCTTCTTCAACGTGCCGGCGCGGCGGAAGTTCCTGAAGGCGCGGCAGACCGAGACCGGGCACGTGCGCGAGACCTGCGTGCGCGTGGCCCTGGCGCGACCGGACGTGCTCCTCCGGCTGCGCGTGGACGGTCGGGAGAGCCGGCTCTTCGCGCCCGCCCCGAACCGCCAGGCGCGCGCCCGCGCGGTCTTCCCGGACCTTCCCTTGGAAGCCGTCGAGGGGACGCGCGG
>JBCDGX010000736.1:0-3176 GCA_038750805.1 Myxococcota bacterium | reverse complement strand
CGTATCAACACGCAGGGCCGTCCGTTCACCAAGTTCCTGTGCGACATGCGCACAGAAGATCACGAATACACAATGCAGTGGGCTTTGCCGCACGGGTCTTGGCGGACTCCTTCACGAAGCGCGCGGCCTGCATCTTCACCAGACGCGGATCGCAGCAGAGCTGGCGGAGCTTCAGGAGGGCGTCGAGGATCGTGATCGTCGAGGCCGCCAGGCCCTTCTTCGCGATGGTCCCGCGCACCTTCGCGTGCGCGGCGACGCGGATCGCCTCGTAGAGCTCCCGCTGCTTGCCCTCGATGTCCACGGGGCGGAGCACCGTCGTCTTCGGCGGGAGCTCCTTCGCCACGCCCTGCTTTGTCCGCCGGAGCACATAGGGCGAGACCTGCGCATGGAGCGCGAGGAGCCGCTCTTCGTCGCCGAAGCGCTCGACGGGCGTCCGGTACCAGCTCCGAAAGAAGGCCTCCGAGCCGAGGAGCCCGGGGTTCAGGAAGTCGAAGAGCGCCCAGAGCTCGCCGAGGTGGTTTTCGACCGGCGTCCCCGAGAGGCAGAGCTTGTGCGTCGCGTCGAGGGCCTTGCAGGCGAGGTGCGAGCGGCTCCGGTGGTTCTTGATGGTCTGCGCCTCGTCGAGCACGGCCAGGTGCCAGCGGAAGCCCGCGAGCAGCTCCTCGTCGCGCACGAGGATCGGGTAGCTCGTCACGACCACGTCGGCCCCGCCGAGGTCCCCGGCCACCTTCGCGCGGTGCGGACCGTGGTAGACGGCGACGTCGAGGAAGGGCGCGAACTTCGCGATCTCTCGCTGCCAGTTGCCGACGAGGCTCGTCGGCGCGACGACGATGGCGGGGTCGACCATGCGCCCCTCGGCCTTCTCCGTCGCGAGGTGCGCGATGGTCTGGAGCGTCTTCCCGAGCCCCATGTCATCGGCGAGCACACCGCCCACGCCGTGGGCGCGGAGGTGCTGGAGCCAGGCGAGCCCCTCGCGCTGGTAGGGGCGCAGGGTAGCGCGAAGCCCCTCGGGCTCGCCCTTCTCGGTGGGCGTCTGCGCGAGGCGCTCGCCGAGCTCGCGGGCGCCGACCTCGTCGTTCCACTCGAGGGGCGCGTCGCTCCCGGCGAAGGCCTCGTCGAGCGCGACGAGCGCCGGCGTCTTCTCCTTCGTGCAGAGGAGCCGGTCGAGCTCCATGTCCTCGGCGCCCTCGTAGAGCTCGACCACGACGCGAAGGAGCGCCTGAAAGAGCTCACGCCGCATGGACACGTGGACCCCGTCCTCGAGGGGGAGCGCGAGCTGCTCTCGCCCCCGCGCGAGGCTCCGGAGCGAGTCCCCCTCGGCGCCCTCGTCGAGAACGTCGAGGAGCGCGGGCAGGAGGCTCACGCGCTTGCCGCCGACGGCGACGCCGAGCTCCACGGCGAACCAATCGGGGCGCTCCTCGGCCTCGCTCACGTCGACGGTGAAGCGCGCCCGCGGCGCCACGCGGAAGGGGTAATCGGCCGCGACGCTCACCTGCCAGCCGAGGCGCTCGAGCTGGGGCAGGGCCCACGCGCTGAAGTGGCAATGCTCCTGAAGGTCCCCGCCGGGGCGCACGAGGTACTGCGCCTCGACGTCCGGCGGCACGCCGACGTCCGGCGCGCACTCGACGTCGACGGCCCCGAGGCTCTCGAGGAGCGTCTGGGCGCGGCCTTCCGCGGCGAGGTCCCGGGGCACCACGCGGAGCCCCTTCGCTCCGGCGACGGTCAGCCGGTCGTTCGGATCGTCGGCCGCCACCGGATGCCGCGCGCCGGGGTAGGCAAAGGCCAGGTGCAGGAGTGGCGCGCGGATCTCCTCGAGCTCCTCGGCCCAGGTGCCGCGATCGACGGTGACCAGGTCGGCGAAGAGGTGGAGGTGCGGCACGGGGCCGTCGCTCGAAGGGGCCGCGGCGGGGCGCGCCGCAGCGGGGCCCGGGCGCCGGGGATCATGGAGGCTCTCGGTGGCTCCGATTCCGTTCACCCGAAGGGTTAGATCAGACCCCGCGCCGCTTGTCGATCCCGGGATGGGGGGCGCGCGTCGATTCGCGCGATCAGCGGAGCCAGCGCGCCATCATCACGTCGTCGACGTATTCGTCGACGCGCTTCACGAAGCGCTGCCGCACGGCCTCCTTCGCGAAGCCCCCCGTGCGGTAGAGCTGGCGCGCCCGCGCGTTGTCCGCGAGCACCGTGAGCTCGACGCGCTCGACGCCGACGAGCTCGCACCAGCCGACGAGGCCCTCGAGGAGCGCGCGCCCGAGCCCGAGCCCCTGATGATCCGGCCGCACCCCGAGCGCGATCACGGCGACGTGCCGGCAGAGGCTCGGCCGGTAGCGGTGCACGGAGCCGTGCCCGACGACGAGCCCTGGCCCGTCGAGGCCGACGCTCGAGCCCGGTGGCGGGACCTCGGCGCTGAGGATCGCGCCCATCTCGGGGTCGCCTTCGAGCGTGGGACGGAGCCGATCCACCTGCTCGGCGGCGTGGCGCGGGAGGTCCCCCCGCGCGAGCACTACGCCCACGCCGGCGTCCACCACGGCGCGGTCGACGGCCAGGATGGCGGCGGCATCCGTCGGGCAGGCGAGGCGCACGCGCGCGGGGCGCCCGTCCTTCAGGCGGTGCTCTCGCGGCGCGAAGCGCGGACCCATGACCTAGCTTCGCACGGGGCGCGAAGGCGCGGGTCCGGTCACGGGAGCAGGCGCACGCCCTCGGGGCGGAGCTCGTAGCGGGGGCCGGGGAGGGTGTCGCCTTCGAGCACGATGCCCTCGGGCGCTCGGCCCTCGCGGAGCGCGGCTCGCGGAAGCGCGAACACGTCCAGGTCCGGGGTCTCGGCGAGCACATAGCCGAGGTCCTCGAGGGCCCGGTAGGTCACGACGCTGAGCGGGTTGGCGTCGTCCCCCGGTGTGATGATCGAGGTCATGAGCTCCGCGCCGAAGGCGGCTTCGCGCCAGTGCCGGTCGAGGCTCCCGGCGCCGCCGGCGTTCTCCACGGGGACCGCGCCGGCGCCACCGAGGTCGCCCCAGGCTTCCCGGGCGCTCTCCCCGAGGTAGCCGGTCTCGCGGCCTTCGACGCAGCCCTCGTCGCCGATGGCTGTGTAGTCGGTTCTTTCTGCGCTGCCAAACATGCCGACTACGGCGGTCCCTTGATGAATGCCACAGCGAAACTTTACAGCGGGCACCCCCTGCTGG
>JBCDGX010000735.1:0-3177 GCA_038750805.1 Myxococcota bacterium | reverse complement strand
GTCGAGGTGGTTCGTCGGCTCGTCGAGGAGGAGCAGGTCGGGCCGCTGGAAGAGGAGCGACGCGAGCACCGCGCGCATCTTCCAGCCGCCGCTGAACTCGCCGACGTCCCGCGCGGCGTCCGCGTCGCGGAAGCCGAGGCCCGCCAGGATGGAGAGCGCCTGGTGCTCCGAGTAGGCGGCCTCGAAGGCGGCGAGGCGCTCGTGGAGCTCGCCGACCTGGCCGCCGACCTCGGTCACGCGCTCGATGTAGTCCGGGTGGTCCGGGTCCGCGTTCAGCCGGTCGAGCTCGGCCTCGGCCTCGGCGAGCTCCGCCTCGAGCGTCGCCTTCCCGGGCACCGAGTCGAGGACCAGGCGGATCAGCGTCCGGCCGCCGTCCACGCCCACGTCCTGCGGCAGGTAGCCGAGGCGAAGGTTCTTCGCCGAGCGGACGGACCCGCCGTCCGGCGCCATCTCGCCCGCGAGCATGCGGAGCATGGTCGTCTTGCCGGAACCGTTGGGTCCGATGAGACCGATGCGGTCCTTTTCGGCGATGCGCAGGCCGAGCCCCTCGACGATGCGCTTACCGCCGAGGTGCAGGGACACGTCTTCGAAGACGACAAGGCTCACGGGGCGGGGGCTAGCACGCGGGGGCGAGCGGGACCCGTGGCGATGCCGTTCCGGGTGCCGGCGAGCTCAGGGGGCCGCGGCGAAGCGCGCCCGGGAGCCGTTGCCGAGCGCCTGGACGACCTCGAAGAGCACCTCGGCGGCGCTGAGGGACTCGAAGACCAGGCCGTCGAAGGCGCGCGCCGGGTGGCGGGTCAGTCGAACGACGCGGCCCGGCGCCCAGGCGCCCTCGAGGGGCACGCGCACCCCCTCACCGACGAGCAGCCAGTGCTCGAGCTCGATGCGCTCGCCCGTGCCGGGCGGCTCGACCCAGGCGTCGAGGTAGGCGGAGGCCCGCGTGAGCTCGAAGCCGTCCGCCGCGGCCGACGCCACCGTGCCGACGGTCCAGAAGAGCTCGCAATAGGACGTGCCGGACGCTTCGGCGGGCCCGAGCGCCCAGCTCGTCTCGGCCATCAAGCTCTCGGTGCCGAGCACGTCGAGGCGGGAGGCATCGGCGTCCCAGGCGTGGTCGGCCCGGGCCCGGGCCGGCGCCCAGACGCTCGCCAGGCTCTCGTCCGGGCAGGCGACGAGCTCGAGGGCGCCGAGGCCGATGTAGAGCGCTCGTACGCCGACGCGGTAGCCGAGGTCGGTCTCGAAGACCCACGCGCCGTCCAGAGACGAGGCGCCCTCCCAGCTCACGTCGAGCGCGTAGGAGAGCTCCGTGCCCGCGGGGATCGGCGCCTCGGCCGTGGGCGGCGCGCACCAGCTCAGGAAGACGGCGCCGAGCGCCCCGGCGAGGCAGCGTCGCACCTCAGGAGCAGTCCTCGGGGCAGTTGGCGTCGGTCTCCGGGCCGCCGCAGACGCCGTCGCCGCAGCAGCGCTCGGTCACCTCGTCGGTGCAGTCCATGACCATGCCGCCGCCCATCATCCCGCCGCCGCCACCGGCCTGGGTCGCGGGCACGCCGCGGTAGCAGCCCTGGATGTGCGGGAAGCTCGCCGTCGTGTGGTAGGCGTAGCCGTCGGCGCCGAGGGTGCCGTTGCAGCGGTCGAGGAAGACCCGGCCCGCGACCTCCGCGCGCTCGGCGTAGCGATTGCCGCACCAGCCGTAGTCGATGAGGACGCATTGCTTCGACGACGTGACGCCGCCATCGCCGGCGTTCAGCGCCCAGGTGCAGCGGTAGTCGTTGTCTGGGCAGTCCGCGTTCGTGGTGCAGGCCATGCCCTCGAGGTCGAGGGCGCCCTCGCTCGCGAGGCCGCTCGCGCCTTCCCAGGACCCGAGGCCCTCGTAGGTCCAGGAGCTCGTGGCCCGACGGAGCTCCGTGCATGCGCCGCTGGCGTCGCGCGTCATGCACACGCAGGGGCCCTTGATCGGGTAGCCGTCGTAGCTCCAACCGACGATCGGCGATTCGGCGAGGCACTCGCCGTTCAGCTCCTCCGCGAGGTCCCAGCGCTCGGCGGCCTCGACGTAGCTCGTGGCGGGCGCGCCGGAGCCGGCGTCGCGCTCGAAGCAGGCCTCGGCCACGTAGTGGTAGTGCATCTCGTTGGCCGTGTGCCCTCCGCAGAGATCGAGCGCGCCGAGCGCGTCGGCCGCGGTCTCGGGCGCGGTGGCGCCGGGGTTGCCCCAGGGGTCCGGGAAGCCGGCCTCGTTAGGTCCGAACACCGGCGCTCCGCTGATCAGGAAGCCGAAGCCACCGAGGCAGGGGATGGCCTGGTAATCGACGCGGCCGTCCGCGAGCGCCTCGAAGAGCGCGACGTCACCGGCGTTCGCGCAGAGCCCGCTCGGCTCCTGCGCCGTCGCGTCGCCGGGCGTCACGACGTGCTGCTCGTAGCCGTCGATGCACCCGTCGGCGGCGGCCGCGTCCGTCGCGGCGGCGTTCTCGCCGAGGGGCGTGGGGTCGCGGGGGATGCGCACGACCGTGAGCTGCTCGACGAGCGCGTTCGGCGTCGTCTGCACGAAGTCGTAGTGCGGGAGCCGGTTGGTCGCGACGTAGACGTAGGTCGCGTCGCAGAGCGCCGCGACGCAGGGCGTCATGGTCTCGCCGTTGTTGTCGATGGTCACCCCGCCGAGCTGGAGGAGGGATGCGGCGACGGGCTCGTCCGCGGGGCAGTCGGCGAGCTCGCCGACGTCGTCGTAATCCGCGAGGCCGGCCCAAATGTCCGAGGGACAATCGGGGAAGGTGATCGTGCCCGAGGTGCCGCCGGCGTCCGCCGTGCCCCCGTCGGCCAGGCCACCGTCCACGCTCCCCATGTCCCCGTTTGTGCCGCCGCCGTCGTCGTCGCCGCACCCGAAGGCGACGAGCGCCCCGAGGGCGAGAATCCAGCGGGCGCTCCGCGTCGTGAGGTCATTCGGCATGCCGTCTCCCGGTTCGGGGTGCGAGCGCTGCACTCGACGTGCCACGTCGGGGACGCCGATCGGGAGGTCTCTCGGCGTGACCTGCCGGCGAGTTCTGCCGACGGCCTGCAGAATCCGCCGAAGGGATCAGTCCACGCCGAGGCGCCGGAGCTTGTCGTAGAGCGTCCGAACCGCGATGCCGAGGCTCGCGGCGGCTTCCTTTCGGTTGCCCCCGCTCGCCTGGAGCGCCGCTCGGATGGCGC
>JBCDGX010000734.1:0-3187 GCA_038750805.1 Myxococcota bacterium | reverse complement strand
GGCATCGGCGGCACCGGCGTGAGCTGCCCCGTCGGCGTGGGCACGTCCGCGGCGGAGTTAGCGGTCTTCCAGAACGCCGCCCGACTTCCGTACACGCCTCGACGGAATAAACGAGCCCGGCCAGCCGCGGGAGGGAAGGGGAGTTGCGGCCGACCGAGCTCTTCAGGCGAAAGCCTAGCCCACGCCATGACACCCGTCTTACAGAAAAGGCGTTATGCGGTCGTTTTCCGCCCCGCTTCGGCGGTGTCGCATCTGTGGCGGCCCGAGGGGGTGTAGCGGACGCGATGCCATGGGCTCTTGGCGGCGCTCGAGGCTGGACAACGGCGGCGTCCGTCCGCGATCGGGGGATCACGCTGCTGGGTCAGTTGCTCGACCCAACGTGTCGGAAGCAACACGAACGCAGATGATGCGTCACGTCGCGCGCTTGATGCCCGCACCGTTGCGCTGAAGCACCCTCCGCTGTGTGCCGTGTGTTACAGGGAAGCAACAACTCGCAGCTTTTCCCCATGTTGGGGAAAACCCGCGTCGAGAGCCGCCGCCGACAGCTTCCGCCTGGAGTGCGCGAAAAGTGGGCCCCTCGAGGCGCCCCTGGTACCAGCGGTCCATGCGCGTATCGGTCCTCGCCTCGGTCCTCGCCGCCCTGCTCCCGGCCTGCATGCTCATCAACCTCACGGAGTCGGAGAAGCTCCGGGACGCGGTGAACGGCTACAACGAGGAGCTCCGCTGGTCGCGCATGGACCTTGCGGTCCAGCGCGTGGACCCGAGCCACCGCGCCGCCTTCCAGGTCCAGCACACCGGCTGGGGCCGCGACATCCAGCTCGCGGACGTCGAGGTCGTCGGCATGCGCGTCGCGGACGAGGAGATCGAAAGCGCCACCAGCACGGTGACCTACCGCTGGTACGACCAGCGCACGCTCCTCATCGCCGAGACCACGGTCGTCCAGACGTGGGAGAAGCGCCGCGGCAACTTCTTCCTCGTGACCGAGGCGCACGCCGAGGGCGATCCGGGCCTGCTCGCCGAGCTCCCCGAGGAGCTTCTAGGCGGCGACGCCGAGGTCGAGGAGCCGGCGCCGGAAAGCGAATCGGAGCCGGAGGCCTCCGAGGAGGAAGCCCGGCGCGACGCTTCTCAGCCGACTGGCTGAACTCCTCGCGCCGAGTCCAAAGGGACACCGCGGCGCCACGTCCGCGTTACGGCCCTCCGGGAGAGTCGCGCGCGGACGCATGGAGGAAGCGATTCTCATCGCCGATGGCGACGCCCCCGCGGCGGCGCGCTTGGCCTCCGCCCTTCTCGAGGCGGGCTACCGCGTCGACGTCGCGGGCGACGGCGAGCGCGTGCTCAGCGACGTGCAAAGCGCCCCTCCTTCGCTCCTGATGCTCGGCATGGAGCTCCCGCGCATCCGCGGCCCGGAGGTGCTTCGGCGCATCCGCCGCGACGACGCGACCCGGGCGCTTCCGGTCATCGCCTTCTCGCGGGACGGTGACGAGATCGACCGCGTCCTCGCCTTCGAGCTCGGCGCCGACGACTTCGTCGCCAAGCCCTTCAGCGAACGAGAGCTGGTCCTCCGCATCCGCGCCGTGCTTCGGCGCGCGAGTCACCGGGCGTCCGGTCGCCGCCCCGCGCGCCTGCAGCACGGACCTATCGATATCGACACGGAGGCGCGCGGGGTGACCGTCTTCGGATCGCCCGTCGCTCTCACCGCAATCGAGTTGCGTTTGCTCGTCGACCTCGCCGAACGGGCCGGCCAGGTGCAGCGTCGCCGACAACTCCTGGAAAGGGTGTGGCCGGATACCCATCTGGGGGTGCGCACCGTCGACACACATATTCGACGTTTGCGTGAAAAGCTCCGTGAGGCCTCAGATTGGATTGAGACCGTACGCGGAGTGGGCTACCGGATGCGCGCCGGCGGGGAGTTCGAACCCCGCACGCGTCCGGTGAGCGAGCGATGACACGCCGCCCGGTCGCGGCCCCCACAGCCGCTCGTTTCCAAGGCTGAAGAAGATTTCAGGCGGACGTGAAAGTGCCCGCCAGGAGCGCATCCCCCCGCGATGTTTCAGGAGTTCCAGCCCCGCTTCGACCGCCGCGCCGCGTGGCTGTTCGTGGCGTCGCTCGGCATCGCCAGCGCGATGCTCGGGGGGCTCCTCGTCGCCATCCAGGTGCTCGCCGAGGCCGAGCCCGATGCCCCGGAGGAGCAGATCGAGGAGGAGGTGATCGTCGAGTTCGCGCGCCCCTCCGACGTCGAGGAGGAGCCCGAGCCCATCGAGGAGGAGACCGTCGAGCCCCTCGAGGCCACCGAAGTCTTCCGCCCCGCGGCGGCCCGCCCGACCATCGCGCCCCCGCCAGACGAGATCCCCGACGAGCGCCCCCAGGAATCTGACGGCGAGCTCGCCGAGGCCGAGGCCTCGGGCCCGACCGGCGGCGACATCCGCGGCGTGGTCGGCGGCATGGGCGGCGGCCGCGTCGGTGAGGGCCGCCGCCCTCCGCCTCCGCCTCCGCCGCCGGCGCCGACGATGATGCGGGAGCGCGGCCGTAGCGGCGGGATAATCCGTCGCGAGCAGATCGCCGCAGGTCGCCCCCGCTTCTCGTGCCCGGCGCCGCCGCAGGCCCGAAGCCAGGGCCTCTTCGGCACGGTCGTCGTCCAGGTCGTCGTCGACGCCTCGGGCAAGAACACCCGCTACGACATCCTTCGCGCGCCCAACGACGTTCTCCGCGACGCGACGCGGCAATGCCTCCGCGCGAACTGGCAGCGCTGGCGGCCGGCGACGCTGAACGGCCGTCCTCTCGAGCACGCCTGGCGCCAGCCCTTCACCTATCGCGCCACGAACATCTGAGCCCGAGCTCCCTCCTCCCTCGACCGAGCAGAGACCATGCACCTCGATCCCGTTCACATGTGGGCCGCGATGCCCACGGCCGTCGCCACCGTCGTCATCGTGCTCCTCACGCAAGCGCTCCTCAGCCTCGCGGTGGTCATCGACCGCATGCTCCTGCTCTTCCTCAGCGGGCAGAAGAACAAGGCCTTCGCCGACGAGGTGAACCCGAAGCTCGAGAGCGGCGACTTCGAGGGCGCGCTCAAGACGGCCAGCCAGGCCAGCGGCAGCCACCTCGCCTCCACCATCTACCTCGGCATCCGGACCTTCCTCGACCGCCGCTCCGAGGGGAAGGCCGTCGCCGACGCGCTCAAGCTCTCGAG
>JBCDGX010000733.1:0-3188 GCA_038750805.1 Myxococcota bacterium | reverse complement strand
TCGTCGAGGACGACGAGGACCTCAGCCGGATCCTGGGCTTCTACGTGCGGAAATCCCTCGGCGAGGAGGTGAGCCTCCGGCGCGCCGCCGACGGGGTCGAGGCCATCGCGCGCGTTCGCGAGCGCTCACCGAACCTCATGCTCCTCGACATCCACATGCCCCGCATGAACGGCATCGAGGTGGCCATGCAGATCCGCGGAGAGCGCCTCGCGCCCCATTGCAAGGTGATCGGCTTGAGCGCCGGAGCGCAGGAGCACGACCTGCAGCTCCTGCATCAGCTCGGCATGCACCACTTCGTCCCCAAGGACGAGCGGCTCCGGCAGCGCCTGGACCTTGCACTCCGTGCGCTCTTCGGCTGAACCGCCCCTC
Organism: Myxococcota bacterium; assembly: GCA_038750805.1. Classification (GTDB taxonomy): domain Bacteria; phylum Myxococcota_A; class Polyangia; order Polyangiales; family Houyiibacteriaceae; genus CALCTH01. The sequence continues at coordinate 2,819 of JBCDGX010000733.1, read as the reverse complement.
GTGTGAGGCCGTGTCGGAGGCCGCCTACATTTTGTTGCCAACTCGGCCAACGAACGTGTCTAGGCTCGGCGGCGATGACGGGTTGTCTGCGCCGGTGGGCGCGTTGGGTCATTGCGGCGTCGCTATGCGGGACCGTGGCGTGTGGCGAAAGCGGAGGGTCGACGGCCGACGGAGGGAGCCCAGACGGCTTCACGGGAGGCTGTCTCCGCCACGCCGACTGTGACGACGGTGCGTTCTGTACGGGCGTCGAGCTCTGCCTCCCGGCAGACCCGCTCGCCGATCCCCAGGGATGCGTCGTCGGGACGCCTCCCTGCGCGGCGGGAGAGGCCTGTGACGAGGTAGCGCGAGCCTGCATCGACGGCTGCCTCGTCGGCGGCGACGCGGACGGGGACGGGCGCGACGCCATCGGCTGCGGCGGTGACGATTGCGACGACACCGACCCGAACCGCTTCCCGGGGAACCTCGAGGTCTGCGACCCCGAGGGGCTCGACGAGGATTGCGACCCGCGCACCTTCGGCAGCCGCGATCGCGACGGCGACGGCCAGATCGACGCTGCCTGCTGCAACCTCGACCCGGAGGGTGGCCCGAGCTTCTGCGGCACCGACTGCAACGACGACCGGCGAGACGTTCGGCCGGGGCTCCCGGAAGTCTGCGACGCTCTCGACAACGACTGCGACGGAACGACGGACGAAGGGGTCGTCGTCGAGGGCTTCGCCGACGAGGACCGCGATCTCCACGGCGACCCCTCGCGGCCGATTTCGTCCTGCGCCGGGCTCCCCGGTTTCTCCCCGCTCTCGGACGATTGCGATGACGCGAACCCGGCGCGGCATCGCGCGCAGGTCGAGGTCTGTGACGGCGTGGACAACGATTGCGACGGCGTCACCGACGAGTCCCCCGTCTCGACGACCTGGTACCGCGACGCCGACGACGACGGCTTCGGAAGCGCAGAAAGCGGCACGCAGGTCGCTTGCGTCCCGCCGGACGGTTTCGTGCTTCGCCTCGGCGATTGCGACGACTCGGACCGGAACATCAGCCCGCTCGCGCCCGAGCGCTGCAACGGCATCGACGACGACTGCAACGGCCGCGCGGACTTCGCCGGTCCGGATGGCAACCAGGAGGACGACGACGGCGATGGCTTCGCCGACGCGACCTGCGGCGGCGACGATTGCGACGACGCCAGCTTCGACGTGAACCCCGGCGCGCCCGAGCTCGAGGACGTGCTCGACAACGACTGCGACGGGACCGTCGACGAGTCGCCCGGAAGCGTGACCTTCTGGATCGACCGGGATGGGGATGGGTTCGGCGACGACGCCTCGGCGACCGTCGAAGCGACCGTCAGGCCCGCGGGCCGCGTGGCGCGCGGCGGCGATTGCGACGACGGCGACGCGACCGTCAACCCCGCCGTACCCGACGGCTGCGATGGCGTGGACGTCGATTGCGACGCGCGTGTCGACGAGGACGCCGCGCGCATCGCGTATTACCCGGACCTCGATGGCGACGGCTGGGGCGCCGGCGAGACCGCCGTGCTCGCGTGCGCGCCGCCGCCGGGGACGGCGCAGCAGCCCTTCGACTGCGACGACATGAACCCGGACCGGAACCCCGGCCTCGACGAGCGCTGCGATGGCGTGGACACGGACTGTGACGGCACCGTCGATGAAGCGAGCGCCACGCCGTTCTTCGCCGATGACGACGGCGATGGCTTCGGGGATCCGGCGCGCCCGCTCGCCGGGTGTGGTCCAGCGGGCGCGGCGCCGAACCCCGACGATTGCGACGATACGCTCGCCACGATCTCGCCGGACGGCGTCGAGGACTGCAACGGCGTCGACGACGATTGCGACCTCGCCGTCGACGAAATGGCCGATACCGCCTGTACCGACGTTGCCGGCGGGACGGGCAGCTGCATGGCCGGGGAATGCGTCGTCACCTGCGACGCTGGCCGCGGCGACTGCAACGGCACCTTCGACGACGGGTGTGAGGTGAGCCTGGGCCGCGACCCGGCGCATTGCGGCGGCTGCTTCTCCGCGTGCTCCCCGGCCGATAGCTGCGGCGTCGCCCGCCCGGGGTGCGACGAGGCACGCATCGTCCAGCTCGTGGCCGGCGACGAAACGGTACTGGCGCGGCGCGTCGGCGGCGGCCTCGCGGTCTGGGGCGCGGGCTCCGCTGGCGCGCACGGCGGTGGGACGGTCACCAACTTCCTGAGGCCCGGGTCCGGTGTCGCTCCGCGCCTCGTGCACGTGTCCGCCGGGTTCGCGTCCGCGCTCGGCGTGACGGCCGACCGGCGGGTCTTCGCCTGGGGCGAAAATCGCCAGGGTGAGCTCGGGCAGGGTACGGCGACCCCGTCCAGCCTTCCGAGCGGTGTGTTCGTGCCGGGGCTCTCGAACGTCCAGCACGCCTCCATGGGCCGCACCCACGGCTGCGCCGTCGTCCGCGAGGACGTGATGGGCGTGACGGAGAACCGCGTCTACTGCTGGGGAGCTGACTCCAACGGAGCGCTCGGTCCCAATGGGACCTTCACCGGCGCGCAGCCGCCGAGGCTCGTGACCGGGATCACCGATGCGCGGGAGGTGTGGTGTGGAAATGACGTCAGCTGCGCCATTCTCGACGACCCGCTCCTCGGGACCCGCGTCCAGTGCTGGGGGCGGGCGGGTCTGCTCGGGGATGGCACCGGAGGGGGGAGTCGAACGCCCGTCGACGTGATCTCGCTGCCGTCCGACGTGAGCACCTTCGCGCAAGGCGCGGGCGCCCGAGCCTGTGTGCTGACCGCCTCCGGCCGGGCCTACTGCTGGGGCCGATACCCCGGCGATGGAAGCACGAGCGCG
>JBCDGX010000732.1:0-3192 GCA_038750805.1 Myxococcota bacterium | reverse complement strand
GGGGTTCCGTCGTCCTCGCGCTGCTTCTTTCGCTCGCGGCCTGCCGGGACGGAGCCCGCGCCGATCCGCCGGGCACCGAGGCGCCCATCGACGTGCCCGCGTTGCGCACGCGGAGCTTCGGTGAGGGCCCCGCGACGCTCGTGCTCCTCCACGGCTACGGCGCGCCCGGGGACGACCTCGTGCCCCTTGCCCGGCGCCTCGCCGCGCCCGGCTGGCGCGCGGTGCTGCCCGAGGCGCCCCTCGCCATCCCCTCGTCGCGAGGGCGGGCCTGGTGGCCCCTCGGCGACGTCCGCGCCCGCCGGGCGGCCGGCGAGGACCTCACGATCACCGCGCCGCGCGGTTTGGACGCGCGCGCCCGCGTGCTCGGGCTGCTCGGGCGGCTCGAGGCGGAAGGCGCCGGACCCGTCGTGCTGGGCGGGTTCAGCCAGGGAGCCATGCTCGCCATGGACGTGGCCTTCACGAGCGAGCGTCCCCTCGCTGGCCTCATCGCCTGGAGCGGCACCGTGATGCGCCGGGCACGGTGGGAGGCCGGCCTCCTTCGGCGGCGCGCCCTGCCGTCGCTGCTCAGCCACGGCACGGGAGACCCGCTGCTCGCGCACGACGTGAGCGCCGCGTGGGCGCGCACCCTCGAGGGGGCCGGCCTCGACGTCCGCTGGGTGAGCTTCCCCGGCGGGCACGCCATCCCGGCCCCCGCACGCGCGGCGGCGGCGACGCTCCTCCGCGAGGTGCTCAGCTCAGCGCGGCCGGCAGGTCCGGCAGATCCGTCGGGCTCGGCGAGGGGGCCTGGTCCGGGAGGTCGGTGACCGGAGGCGGCGAGCCGAGGAGGCCCTTCACCCAGAAATAGAGCACCGAGCCCAAGCCGAGCCCGAGGCCGACGACCACGCCGCCATCGATGATGCCGCGCCAGGGCTGCGGCAGGGAGCGCACGGCCACGATGACCGCGACGAGCACGGTGAGGAAGACCCAGCTCACGATCTTCTGGCGCTTCGTCGAGTGGAAGAGGCTCATGCAGAAGGGCAGGGCGAGCACGATCCAGAGGGGGCGGGGGTTGCGGCCCAGGTAGAAGGCGCGCGCAACGACGCGCGGCGAGAACTTCAGGTGGAAGCCCCGCCAGCCCTCCGCGTAGGCGTTGAACACCACCCACACCGCGTAGACCACGAGCAGCGGCAGCGTCAGGCCCTCGCCCTCGAAGGGCTCGAGCGCCAGCGGCGTGAGCCGCACGAGCGCCTGCCCGAGCAGGAGCGAGACGCAGAGCACGCCCCAGGTCGCGATGAGCTTCTCCTTGAGGGTCACCGGGTCGGCGGTGGGCGTCACGGCGGCAGCAGCGGCGGTGGGCGGGGCCACCCGGAGAGGCTAGGCTCCTGCGGGCCATCTGGCCAGGCCGGACGCGTCGCCCCCGGAGAAGACTGAATGTCCTTTCGTTTCTTGATCTCCCTCAGCCTCCTCGCGCTCCCGCTCGCCGGGTGCGAAGACCCCGCCGAGGCGGCCACGCCCGCGCCGGCGCCCGAGGTCGCGCCGAGCGCCGAAGCCGAGCCCAGCGCGGAGGCCGCGCCGGAGGCGCCGAGCGAGCCCGAGGAGGCGCGCGCCCTCGTCGCGGTGGGCCAGCCCGCGCCGGACTTCACGCTGACCGATCACGCGGGCGCCGAGCATCACCTGGCGGACTACCGCGGGAAGATCGTCGTGCTCGAGTGGACCTCGCCGGAGTGCCCCTTCGTGCGCCGGCACTACGGCAACGAGACCGACATGGTCCACACCTACCGGGGCCTCCAGGGCGACGACGTCGTCTGGCTCGCCGTCGATTCGAGCCACTTCAACACGGCCGAGGCGAGCGCGGCCTGGCGCGAGCAGCACGGCATTCCCTACCCGATCCTCCAGGACCGGGACGGCGCGGTCGGCCGGCTCTACGCGGCGCGGACCACCCCGCACATGTACGTGATCGACGCCGGTGGGGTGCTCCGCTACCAGGGCGCCATCGACAGCGACCCGCGCGGCCGCGAGGACGCCCCCACGAACTACGTGAGCGAGGCCGTCGGCGCGCTCCAGGCCGGGCGGCCGGTGCCCCGCGCCCAGACCGAGCCCTACGGCTGCACGGTCAAGTACGGCAACAGCTGAGCCGCCCGTGACCCCCGAGCCCGCGACCGCGCCCCCGGCCGCGGTCTCGTCCCCGCCCGGCGCGCTCGCCATCGTCCGCGCGAGCGCGAGCACCAGCGTCGTGGGCGGCTTCTTCTTCGGCTTCATGGCCGTGAGCTGCCTGCTCGTCCCCTTCCTGCCCATGGCCGCCCGACGCGTGTTCGAGGCGCACCTGGCCACGGCCCTGCCGGCGGCCCGGCCGCAGCGCTCCGGGCGAAGCTACGCCCTCGTGCTGGCGGCCTACGTGGGGTACGTGCTCGCGGCCTTCGCGGGACGCTCGGTGGTCGACGCGCTCCATGCGGGCACCTCGGTCGTCGATCGCTTCGCCGGCGAGGGCGCGTCCGCGCCGGCGCTGGCCGCGGGCGTCCTCGTCGCCACCCTGGGCCTTGCGCTGGCGCTGCGGGGGTTCGTCTTCCTCCCCTTCGTGCTCGCGGACGGGCGGCTCGCGCTCCGCTTCGGGGAGGGCGTTGCCCTCGCCGCCGATCTCGCGGGACGCGCCGGGCGCCGCTTCTGGGTCGTCTTCCATGCGATCTTCCTGCCGCCTTTCCTCGGGGCGCCGCTCCTCCTCTTCGTCGACGAAGGCTTCGGCGCGGGCGTCTCGGGCGTCGCCTGGGGCGTCGGCCTCGTCGCGGCCTCGGCCTGGACCGCGGCGCGCTATGCGGCGCTGACCGTCGCGGGCGTCGAAGCGCTCCCGGAGGCCGCGGGGCGCACGCCGCGGGCGCTCCGGGTCTTCGGCTGGTCCGCCCCCGTCGCCGGCGCGCTCGCCCTCGTCGCGACCCTCGCCGCGCTCGCCGTGCCGACGGAGGCCGAGCGCGTGCGGCGCTCGCCCACGAGCCTCTCCGACTTCCTCGCCGAGCTCGGGACCGAGGTCGCCATCGTTCCCCTCGGCGAGCACGTCCGCTTGCCCGGCACCTCCGTCGACGTCTGGGCGACGCGCGCCGCCGTCTACGTCGAGGCCGCCGATGGGGGAGGCGCCGGAGCCGTCGCCCTCGACGGGAGGGGCGGCGCGCCCACTCGCTTCGGCGTGGCGGAGCGTCCGGACGGCCGCTTCGCGCTCGTGGT
>JBCDGX010000731.1:0-3194 GCA_038750805.1 Myxococcota bacterium | reverse complement strand
CGGGGCCGTCCGGCCGCCCGCGCCTGCCAGAGGGCCTGGCGCCGGTCGCCGGCGAGCGCGTCGAAGGCGCCGGCGCGCGCGAGCTGCGCGAGGGCCTTCCGGGGGAGCCCGCTCGTCTCGGCGAAATGCGCCACGCTCCGGAAGGGGCGCTTCGCGAGGGCCGCCTCGAGGCGCTCCGAGGCCTTCGCGCCGAGCCCGCTCACGAGGCGGAGCCCGAGGCGCAGCGCCCGCGCGTGCGCGCCCCCCGGCGCGGCAGGCTCGAGCACCGAGAGCCAGCCCGATCGGAGCACGCAGGGCCGGCGGACCTCGACGCCGTGGCGCCGCGCGTCCGCGATGAGCGAGCCGACGGGGTAGAAGCCCATGGGCTGGGCGTCGAGGATCGCCGCGTAGAAGGCCGGCGCGTGGTTCGCCTTGAGGTACGCCGAGGCGTAGACGAGGAGCGCGAAGCTCGCCGCGTGACTCTCCGGGAAGCCGTAGCTCGCGAAGGCCGCGAGCTGCTTCACGATGCGCTCGCCGACGTCCCGGCCGATGCCGCGAGCCTCCATGCCCTGGAGGAGCTCGAGGGAGAGCCGCGCCATCTTGTGGCGGCTTCGCTTGCTGCCCATCGCGCGGCGGAGCGCGTCGGCCTGGGCGCCCGAGAAGCCCGCGGCGGCGACGGCGACCTTCATGCCCTGCTCCTGGAAGAGCGGGACGCCGAGGGTGCGCGCGAGCACGGGCTCGAGCACCGGGTGCAGGTAGCTCACGGGCTCCTCGCCGCGCCGGCGCCGGAGATAGGGGTGCACCATCTCCCCCTGGATCGGGCCCGGGCGGATGAGCGCGACCTGCACCACGAGGTCGTAGAAGCGCTCGGGCCGGGTCCGCGGGAGCACGTTCATCTGCGCCCGGGACTCGATCTGGAAGACGCCGACCGTATCCGCCTCCTGGATGAGCGCGTAGGTCGTCGGGTCCTTCGGCGGGATGCGCTCGAGGCTGAGCGGCGCGGGGTCGGTTTCGGCGATGCCCGTCGCGGCGTCCGTTCGAACGTTCGGCACATGAGCGTTCACGTGGCGTAGCGCGTCCCCGAGGAGCGTCAGGATGCCGAGGCCGAGCAGGTCGATCTTCACGAGGCCCACGGGCTCGAGGTCGTCCTTGTCCCATTGGATGACCGTCCGCCCCTCCATGGCCGCGGGCTCGATGGGCACCACGTCGGCGAGGGCCTCGCCGGTCAGCACGAAGCCCCCGACGTGAATGCCGCGATGCCTCGGGAGCCCTTCGAGGCCGCGCACCAGGCGGAGCAGGGCCCGCATCTCACGCGAGCGCGGATCGAGCCCCGCCGCCTCGATGCCCCCGGCCGCGAGGAGCTCGCCGGCCGTCGCGCCGCCCGTGAAGAGCGCCTCGGTCGGCGCGTCGCTCGGGACCCGATGGCCGACGCGCTCGGCGAGGCGGTCCGCGACCTCCGCGGGGAGCCCGAGCACCCGCGCCGCGTCGCGCACGGCGCTCCGGCTCCGCCAGGTGATCGCCTCGCAGACCATGGCGGCGCGCGTCCGGCCGTAGCGCTCGTAGACGTACTGGAGCACCTCCTCGCGGTCCCGGTGCGCGATGTCGATGTCGATGTCCGGGGCCTCGCCGCGGCCTTCGCTGAGGAAGCGCTCGAAGAGAAGCTCCATGCCGACGGGATCGACGGCGGTGATCCCGAGGCAGTAGCAGACGACGCTGTTGGCGGCGGAGCCGCGGCCCTGGGCGAGGATGCCGCGGTGCCGGGCGAAGGCCGCGATGTCCGCGACGATCAGGAAGTAGCCGGCGAGGCCCAGGCGCCGGATGACCGCGAGCTCGTGGCGGAGCTGCGCCTCGTGGCGATCCGTCGGCCGGCGATAGCGCTCGCGGAAGCCCTCGCGCGCCCGCACGGCGAGGAGCGCGTCCGCGTCCGCGACCTCCGGCGGGACCGAGGGCGCGTGGGGCGCGCGGTCCCGGAGGGGGAATTCCGGGAGCGTCGGCCGAAGGTCCCGCCGGAGATCGAAGACGCAGCGCTCGCCGACCTCGAGGGTGCGGAGGAGCCCCGCCGGCGCCGCCGCCCAGCGCTTGGCCATCGCGCCCGGGCCGCGGAGGTGCCGCCCGTCGTTCGGGAAGAGGCGGTCTCCGGCCTCCGCGAGCGTCGTCCGGTGGCGCAAGCAGACGAGCGCGTCCTGCACGGCCTTGTCCTGCGGCGCGGCGTGCCGGACCTCGCCGGTGACGAGCCAGGGGAGGGCGAGGCGCTTCGCCCGCTCGAGCACCGCGGCGACGCGCGGGACGTCCTCGACGAGATCGTGGTCCTGGGCGCTCAGGTAGGTCGCGCCGGGGAAGCTCTCGGCGAGCTGGCCGGCGAGCCGGTCCCGGGCGTCCTCCGTGGGCGCGGTGTCGAGGAGCCCGCCACGCCCGCCGGCCAGGAGCACGAGCCCGGGCGCCCCCTCGAGCACCTCGCGGAGCGCAAGCGCGGGGAGCCCCCGGGGCGCGTCGGCCGCGCCTCCCCCGCGCGCTTCGGTGATCCAGCGCGAGAGCCGGGACCAGCCCGCGCGCTCGGCGCAGAGAAACGTGAGCGTGCCCTCGCCGTGGGGTCCTCGGACGCTCAGCGCCGCGCCGTGGATCGGCCGGACCCCGGCGTCCTCGCAGGCCTCTGCGAAGCGGACGGCGCCCCCGAGGTCGTCCCGGTCCGTGAGCGCCACGCGACGCAGCCCGACGTCCGCCGCGCGGGAGGCGAGGGCCTCCGGCGTCGCCGCGCCCTCGAAGAAGGAGAAGGCGCTCCGCGTCTCGAGCTCCACGTACCCCATCAGTCGAGGTAGGCGACGGCTTCCCAGCGGTCCTCGGCGCCGTCCGCGAAGGCCGCGCGGAGGAGCGCGAGCACGGGCCCTTCGAGCTCGGCCCAGGCGAGGAGCTCGACCACGTGCTCTTCGGGCGCCGCCGCGTCCCACCAGCCCGGCGTCGCGCGTTCGACGCGGCTGAGGCGAAGCACGCGCCGGCGTCGTCCGGCGAGCGTCAGCGCCCCGTTCCGGACGGGCGCCGGCGGCTCGACGCGCCGCCACGGGATGCCTCCGCTCGCCGGCTCGAAGCGGTCCGGGTCACCGCCGGGGGTGGAGGCGTCGAGGCGGTCCCGGCCGAAGCGCTCCCAGCGCGCCCGCTCGAGGGGATGGCCGCGCTCGACGGGCACGGCGCGGCGTGGCGCGGCGCCCCGGCGGGCGAGG
>JBCDGX010000730.1:0-3201 GCA_038750805.1 Myxococcota bacterium | reverse complement strand
GGAGACCGAGGTGGTTGTCGCCCATCTCGCCCTCGATCTCCGCCCGCGGCACCAGCGCCGCCACGGAGTCGACGACGATGAGATCGACGGCCCCGCTCCGAACGAGCGTCTCCGTGATCTCGAGCGCCTGTTCGCCCGTGTCCGGCTGGCTGATGACCAGCGCCTTCACGTCGACGCCGAGCGCCGCCGCGTATTGCGGGTCGAGCGCGTGCTCCGCGTCGATGAAGGCGGCCACGCCCCCGGCGCGCTGGCACTCGGCGATCGCGTGCAGCGTGAGCGTCGTCTTTCCGCTGGCTTCCGGCCCGTAGACCTCCACCACCCGGCCGCGCGGATACCCCCGGCAGCCGAGCGCCTCGTCCAGCGAGGGACAACCGCTAGGGATCACGGGGATGCCCTCGGCGGGCCCCTCTCCGAGGCGCATGATCGCGCCCTTCCCGTATTGCTTCTCGATGGAGCGGAGCGCCTCGTCCATCATCTTCAACTTGTCCTTGAGCATCGTTCCTCCGGGTCGGCGTTGCCGCCCGGGCGACGGCTACGCAGGCACCGTGCCGTCGCTGCGGTGGCGGAAAAGGCCAGCGATTTCAGTCCCCGTGGGACGCCTTCGGGCGTTCCGGGTGGCGCATGCGCCGGCGCCGGTCGGCGTGCCGCCACCCGGGCAGGGACCCGCCGTCGAATCCCGCCCCGCCCTGGCCCGTCCTACCCTCCGCAGCGCGCCCTCACCGCTGGCGGCCCGGCGGGGGAACGCGCTATGCGTCACGAAGACGCCGCCTTCCGCCCGCCGCCCCCCGAACGCCATGCCCCGACCGGAACGCCGCCCGGCCCCGCGCCTTCTCCTGCTCCTCGCTGCCGTTTTCGTCGCGCTCCCCGCGGCGAGCCAGCGCCGGCCCTCGCGCGCGCCAATCCCCGACGCCGTGCCGCCGAAGCCGGCGAACGAGACCGCCTGCAACTACCAGGACCCGCAGGAGTTCCTCATCCGCGCGAACTTCCTCGCCCGCTGGAACCAACCCGAGGACGAGCAGCGTCGCCGCCGCGCGATGCAGGAGGAGGTCGTCGCCTACCGGACCCGCCACTACGGCCGCTTCGAGGGCTTCGGGAGCGCGCGCGACAACGAGCATCCGCCGACGCATTACGCGGAGCGCACGCGCTTCATGGGCCTCGGCGTTCGCCTGAACGCGAAGGTCATCCCGGCGCTCGCCTGCGTCGAGGAGCAGCTCCGCACCGAGTGCGCCGACGCGTCCTACGAGCCCGTGCGCCTCTCGGGCATCCGCACGCGCAACACCTACCACAACGGCCAGGTCAGCAATCACGTCTACGGCATCGCCATCGACGTGGACCCGCACCTCAACACCTGCTGCGGTTGCGTGGCTCAATGGGGCGAGCACCCGCTCTGCCAGCGCGAGGTCGAGAGCATCTACGAGCGCATGGCCATGCCCGAGTGCTGGGTGCACGTCTTCGAGCGCTTCGGCTTCTACTGGCTGGGCCGCGACCGGCTCCAGGACACGATGCACTTCGAGTTCCTCGGCGACCCGGACCACGTCCTGAAGAGCCAGGGCGCGCCGCCCCACATGAGCGCTCCCGCCGCACCCGCACCCGCACCCGCGGAGTAGGCTCAGCGCGCGTCGAGGGCTTCGCGGACCTGCCGCGCCTGCCGCTCACGGCTCCGGTAGCGGTAGCCGTGGCCGGGGCCCCGCGCGGCGGCCTCGGCGCGCGCGCGCTCCTCGCCGCCGAAGACCTCGCCGAAGCACTCCACGTCCTTGCGTCCGAAGGTCACGCAATGGGGCCGGAGGTTGTAGCGGTTGGCCTTCTCGTAGGCGACGAGCGCTTCTTCGAGCTCGCCCCGGCGTCGATGGTCGCCGCCGACGAAGCGGTAATAGTCGAAGCGCGCCTCGCTGTTCGCCACCCCCACCACGCAACACGCCGCCGCGATCACTGCCGCGCGGCCCCACGCTCCGATGCGCGCCCCGTCCCCCCGTCGCCAGCGAAGCGCCGCGCTCCCGCAGAGCCCGAGCGCCGCGAGGCTCGCGGCGACCAGCGCCCCCGGCAGATCGAGGAGCGCCCCCGCCGCGACGAGCGCGAGCGCGCCCACCGGCAGCCAGAGCATCGGCGCTTCGTCCCGCCGGGGGTGGAGGCGCGCCGCGGCCGCGGCGAAGGCCCTCAGCGGCGCCGCCGGCAGGAAGACCGCGACGACGACGAGGAGCATGTAGTAGCTGAACCAGCCGATCTTCAGCCCGATGCGCTCGGCCCCGAGGTGGAAGGCCAGGGGCGCGAGGCCAGCGAGCTGCACCAGCCGGCGCTTCGCGACGCTGGCGATGCGGTCCTGGCCGGCCGCTAGCACGAAGGCCACGCAGGTCGCGAACTGGAGCGCGATGGTCGAGCGCGCCACGAGGTGGAAGAACTCGCCCTCGCTCATGGTGCCGAGCACCGGGAGGCCCTCGCCCGCGGCGAGCTCCGCCAGCGCGCGGAGGTCCGCCTTGGCGATGCGCCCGAGGGCCTCGCCGCTCCGCCAATCCGCCTCGAGCTTGGCGATGCCCGTGTACATGTAGACGACGGCGCAGCTCGCGCAGAAGACGGGCCACGCCGGCACCGAGGCCGGCGCCGGGGCCTTCGTCTTCGGCGTCTCCGCGGGCCGCGCCCAGAGCATCAGCGCGCCGAGGAGCGGGAGCGCCATCGTCGCGAGCCGCCCGAGAGACTCGCCGAGCAGGTCGAAGAGCGTCAGGAAGGCGAAGTCCGAGCCCGCCAGCTCGAGCAGACCGATGGAGAGCCCGACGCCGAAGAGCGCGCCCCCGACCCCGCGCTGCGTCGGGAGCGGCCGGCTCCCGGGCACCTCCGTCGCGAAGAGGTCCGTCGCGAGGAGCCGCGGGAAGCCCACCATCACCAGGAGCAGCCACGTGATCAGGTAGTGGTGCTGGTAGCTGTCCAGCATCGACAGGGCCCAGCTCCAGGTGACGAGCAGGCAGAGCAGCGCCTGGCCGGCGCGTGTCGGCCGCCCGAGCCCCAAGCCCGCCGCCAGCACGCCCACGAGCACGCAGAGCCCCACGTACAGGGCCGGCGTCGGCACCGGCTGGAGCACGTCGAGCCACCGGAAGTGCGCGACGTTGAAGGCGCCGATGCCGTAGCGCCCGCCGTGCGGCAGGAAGTCCACCCACACGTCGAAGGCGAGGAGCCCGAGCATCAGCCGCTGCAGCAGCCAGGGCCGGACGG
>JBCDGX010000729.1:0-3206 GCA_038750805.1 Myxococcota bacterium | reverse complement strand
GCGCGCGCATGCCCTCGACGAGCGCGCCGAGCTCCGCCGGCGCCACGCCGCTCTTCTGCGCCTCGCCGGCGACGTTCACCTGTACGAGCACCGGGAGCGGCGGCCCTTCGCCCACCCGGCGGGCCAAGATCTCGGCCAGGCGGAGGTCGTCGACGGCGTCGCAGGCGGCGCGGACGCGGGCCACGTGCTTGGCCTTGTTCTTCTGGAGGTGCCCGACGAAGCGCCAGCGGAGCCCCGCGAGGTCCGCGAGCGCGTCCGCCTTCGCGACCAGCTCCTGCACGTAGTTCTCGCCGAAGGACCGCTGCCCGGCCGCGTAGGCCGCGCGGATCTTCGCCTCGTCCTGCCGCTTGCTCACGGCGACGAGCTCCACCGAGGCCGGGTCCCGCCCCGCACGCTCACAGGCCGCGGCGATGCGCGCGCGCACGGCCGCGAGGCGCCCCGCCACGGCGTCGGGCCCGACCGCGGCGGCCGCGTCGCTCAGGGCCAGGCCCCCACGACGCCGTGGGCTCGGAGGAGCTCGAGGGTCTCGAGGAGCGGGAGACCGACGACGGTGCCGTAGGCGCCCTCGATGCGCTCGACGAAGGCCCCGGCGAGGCCCTGGAGCGCGTAGCCCCCGGCCTTGTCCATGCCTTCGCCGGTGGCGACGTAGCGGTCGATCTCCTCGGCGGTGACCCGGCGGAAGACTACCTCGGTCTGGGCGCTCCGGACGCCGAGCACCCGCCCCTCGCGACCCAGCGCGACGGCCGAGTGCACCTGGTGCGAGCGCGCCGAGAGCGTGCGGATGAGCTCTCCGCTCTGCTTCGCGCTCGTCGGCTTCCCGAGCACGACGCCGTCGACGATCACCGAGGTGTCGCCGCTGAGCACGAAGGGCTTCGAGGGGTCGTCCTCGACGCGCGCGAGGGCCGCCTCGAGCTTGAGGCGCGCGACGCGGAGCACGTACTGCTCGGGCGTCTCGCCCTCGATCACCGCCTCGTCGACGTCGACGGGACGAACGTCGCACGAGACACCGATGCGCTCGAGGAGGCGCCGGCGCCGCGGGGAGGCGGAGGCGAGGATCAGCGGGGCGCTCAGGGGCACGCGATGCGAAGCGGGAGCGGAGGAGGTCATGGGCTGGCGGATTCTCCGAGGTGCCGCGCGAGGCGCCGCACGTAGGTCCGGCTGACGTGCTCGGGGTCGAGCTTGAGGAACTTGGCGAGCTCCGTGACGAAGCCGCGCACGTAAACGCGCGCGGGGAGCCGGGGGTAGTCGTCGGTCTCGAGGGCCTCGAGATAGGGGACGCCGATCTTGGTCTTCTGGCTGATGGCCTCGAGGCTCACGCCCTGGGACTCGCGCACGGCGCGGAGGAGATCGCCGGTGAACTCGGTCTCCGGCGTGATGGTCGGCGGGGGCGGCGGCGGCGGCGCGTCGGCCTGCTCCTCGGCGGTCGGCCGCTGCTCGGGCTCCGGGGGGAACACGCTCAGCTCGTAGGGGCGCCGGCGCGCGGGATCGAGGAGCACGTCGTGCGCCTCCTCGACGCGCGCCCGGAGCCGGGCGAGGCCGACGTCGTCCACGAGGCCGCGGCAGCTCGGCGAGCCCGGGGCATAGATCTCTCGCGCGCGCTTGTAGGCGCGGCGGACCTCCTCATCGGTCGCCCCGCGATCGACCTCGAGCACGTCGTGGTGGGACTCCGGGGGCACCCACCCGCCGGCGCCGACGCGCACCGGGCGCCGCGCGAGGAGCCGCCGCGCGATGCGCTCGACGTTGCGCGAGGCCTTCGTCCCCGGGCTCTCGACGAGGAGCGGGCGGCCGTTGCGGAGGCAGTGGTGGACCGTGTCGTCGTAGTCGACGTGGCCGAAGTAGCGGAGCCGGAGGCCCAGGCGGCGCCGGGCGGCGCTGACCATGTGCTCCCCGAGGTCGAGGTCCCCGCGCACGCGCGATTGGTTGACCACGAAGGGGAAGCGGAAGGCCCCCATGGCCTCCTCGACGGGCCGGACGAGCGACACCTCGCCGCGCCCGTTCAGGTAGCGCAGCAGATCGAGGGGCGCCGGGACGTGCCCGAGCTCTCGGAGCGCCGCCGCGAGCCGCCGCCGCGTCAGCACGTCCTCCTGCGCGTCCAGGAGCTCCCGCGCGAAGGCCGCGCGGGCGAAGCGGTAGGTGCCCTCGACGCTCGTCGGCTCCGGGAGCGTCACGAAGAGCCGCATGTCCGCCCCGAGCCAGCCCCGGAGGAGGGCACGGTCGAGCCCATCGCCGAGGTCGATCACCGCGAAGTCGGCCTCGAGGCGGCTGACGAGCGCGCCGATCACGCGCCGGTTTCGGTCGCGTCGGCTCCCCCGCGGACGCTCGTCGAGGCCCGCGTGCCAGAGCCAGAGGCCCGGGACGCCCGCCGGGACGGGGCGCGCCGATTCGGCGCCCAGCGCCACGGGGGCGGGATCGCGCGGGGCTGCGAGGTCCGGCTCCGCCGGAGCGAAGGCCGGGAGCGGCGGCGCGTAGGGGTCGAGGCCGCGGGGATGCGGCACCCCGAGGAAGCCGTGGGCGCCGGCCCCGCGCACGTCCGCGTCGAGGAGCACGGTCCGCCGGCCGATGGTCGCCAGGTACACGGCGAGGTTGGCGGCGAGGAGCGTCTTGCCGACGCCGCCCTTCGCGCCGGTCACGGCGAGCGTCGTCGCCGGCTCGGCGGGCCCTCCCGCGCCGGGCTCGACGAAGAGGTCGAGCCCGTGCTCCGACTCCCCGGCGGGGCGTCGGCTCCGCTCACCGCGCTCCGCGTTCATCTCGCTCGGCTACCAGCGCCGGCGCCCTCGCGCAATCGACCCTTCCGTGACGGGGGACGTCGCGCGCCTCGCTACGCGCTCTTTCGCACGCGTGCGGCCGCGCCGAGGAAGGGCTCCCAATCGGGCAGGGGATCGTCCACGCCCGTGAGCTGCACGACCACGGTCCAGGTGGGGCGAACGGGCTTCCGCTGGAGGTTCATCTTCGCCTCGTCCGGGGTGCGCTGGCCCTTCGAGAGGTTGCACTCGCGGCAGCAGGCCACGAGGTTCTCCCAGCTCGAGGCCCCGCCGCGGGATCGCGGCAGCACGTGGTCGAGCGTGAGGTCGCTCCGGCTCCCGCAGTACTGGCAGGTCTGTTCGTCGCGGAGGAAGACGTTGCGCCGCGAGAGGCGCAAGGGCGTGCGCGGGACCCGGTTGTAGTCCGCGAGGAGCACCAGCCGCGGGACCCGGAGGCGCCCCGAG
>JBCDGX010000728.1:0-3222 GCA_038750805.1 Myxococcota bacterium | reverse complement strand
GCGTCGACCTCGGCCCAGGACTTCGAGATCCAGTCGCTTACGTCGTAGCTCGCCGGGCCATGGCTGCGGTCCGGGTCGTAGAGGTCCCAGATCTGCAGCTGGGCGCGCGTGTCCGTCGCGCCCATGCTGCTCGTGTGCTGGGGGTTGCCGTTGATCTTCGTCGGCCGCCCCTCGTTGCTCTCCACCAGGAGGCCGAGCGCGCCGTTCCCGCGGGCCGTGACCGTGGCGAAGTGCTGCGGAATGCCGGGAATCGTGTATTCCGGCCCTCGCGAGAAGGGCAGGATGTTCGACTCGGGCCGGCGCATGCAGCCCTGGAGCGCGAGGGCCGCGGTGGCGGCACCGCCGGCCTGCATGAAACCGCGTCGGCTGAGGCGAGGCTGCTTCCGGAGAATGTCCGTCGAAGCGTCCGGCGCCTTTGCCTTCGCCTTCTTGAGGAGACCCTTCGGCTGAATCACCGGCAGGCCCTTGGCGAAGCCGCCGGGGAGCTCGGCTTCCGCCTCGGCGCGAAGGACCTTGGTGGCCTCCGGCGTCGCGAGGGCTTCCTTCTCCTCGAGGCTTCGCCACATCACCCGGCCGGAGCCGGCATCGAAGCGATCGCTCGAGATCGCGTAGGGCTTACGGCGGCTCATCGGTGGCACCCGTTGCAGTGCTGGGGCGGGTTGACCGCCCGGGCGTGGTCCTCTTCGTGCGCGGCCCAGTCCTCGCTCGGCTCCCAGCCCATGCTGGTGATCTCGTCGAGGGGGCGGAGGTTCGGGCCGGGGTTCCGGTGACAGCTCAGGCACCAGCCCATGGAGATCGGCTCGACGATGCCGACGATCTCCATCTGGTCGATGCGGCCGTGGCAGCTCTCGCAGCCGATCGCCACGCGGACCTCGCTCCCGTCTTCGTAAACCGCCTTCGCGCCGTAGAGGTGCGCGGAGTGGTTGAAGTAGCTGTGGTCCGGGAGCTGGTGGACGCGCACCCACTCGATGGGCTCGCCCGTCGCCCAGCTCTGGCGCACCGGCTCGAGACGCGCCGACTCGGGATGGACCACCGCGTGGCAGCCCATGCAGGTCTGCGTCGGCGGGATCATCGAGTACGCGGAGCGCTCGACGTTCGCGTGGCAGTAGCGACAATCGATGCCGAGCTCGCCTGCGTGAAGCCGATGGCTGTAGGGCACCGGCTGCTCCGGCGAATAGCCGATCTGCAGGTTCGAGGGCCCGAAGTAGTACCCAAAGACGAACGTGATCACCCCGCCGGCGGTGAACGCGGCGACCGCGAGCACCAGCGGGAGGAAGTTCAACTGCCGTGGAAAGATCTGCATCGTGCCGTTCGTTGACGATCGTTATGGCGTGCGGGACGCGCGGGGCCGTGTAGATGGTTCGGCGCCTCGATACAAGTGGTCAGTCACGCTCTCCCAAGAGAGCGGCGACTTCCGCCCGGTGAACCGGGCAGCTGCGAGCGAGGAGCGTGATCCGAGCCCCCTCGGGCTCGAGGCTCTGGTGCCGGCGAACGGCGCCGGCGGACACTATCAGAGGTTGGGTAGGCATTTCCGGGTTCGAGACCGTGGCTCGAACGGCGACGAGAAGGCCCTCGTGAAGCTCGAAGCGGGCCTCACCCTCCGCCGCCGAGGAACCTGGGGTCGTGGCGGGGGGGGTCCAGTCCATGATCACGAGCCCCTCTTCACCCATGGAGGTCTCCCACGAGCCGCCGGCCCGAGCCGGCTCGAAGCGCTCGCGTACCTGCCGTGCGGTCATCCCCAGTCGCACACCCGCGTGGGCGTCGGCGCTGGGCTCGCTCACGAGCATTCGCTTCGCAGCGAGACCCGCCGGGAGGACCAAACCCAGCGCGGCCGCCGCGACCCACAGCGATTGGGGCATGGGGCGTCGAGAAAACACGTCGTGCGCCGGCCGCCCTAGGTCCCGCGAGCGGGTTCGTCAAGCGCCTCATGAAGGGGCAAAGCCGCGGAATCACGGCCCTCCGCACCCGTTTCGCAAGCGTCGGGGGGTGAGACCGGCGTCGCGCATCACCTACGTGCGTGGCGGGTCGTGCCGTACGATCGGAGGGTGAACGGCCCCTCCACCCCCCCGTCGGCCGCGCAAATCGGGGAATACACGCTCCTCGAGCGCATCGCCGTGGGCGGGATGGCGGAGGTTTTCAGGGCCCGCCGGGGCGAAGGCGCCTCCGCGGAGGTCGTCGTGCTGAAACGCATCCTCCCGCGCGTCGCGGCGGAGGCCGGCGGGCTCTCGCGCTTCGCCGAGGAGGCGCGCCTGGGAGCCTATGTCGACCACCCGAACGTGGTGCGGCTCCTCGACGCGGGGCTTCACCGGGAGCCGCCCTTCCTCGCGCTCGAGTACGTGCCGGGCTGCGATCTCTGGCGGCTCACGCGCTGGCTCGTCCGCGAGGGGCGCACCCTGGGCGTTCCCCTCGCCCTCCACGTGGTGGAGGAGCTCCTCCGGGGCCTCGAGGCCGTGCACGGCGCCCGCGACGAGGCGGGACGCCCCCTCGACATCGTGCATCGCGACGTGAGCCCCTCGAACGTGCTGCTCTCCACCGAAGGCGCCGTGAAGCTGGGCGATTTCGGGATCGCGAAGGCCACGCTCCGCGAGGAGCGAAGCCGCGCGAGCCTCGGCGCCAAGGGGAAGATCGGCTACCTCGCCCCGGAGCAGGTGACCGGCGAGCGCCCGGATCAGCGCGCGGACGTGTTCAGCGCCGCGGTGATCCTCGCCGAGCTCCTCCTCGGCCGTCCGCTCTTCGGGTGCGGCAGCGAGCTCGCGATCCTCCTGGCGATCCGCGACGCCAACGTGCAGCCCTTCCTCGCGCTGGAGCTCGAGGCGGGCCTGAAGGCCGCGGTGGCGGCCGCGCTGGCGAAGGACCCCGCGGGACGTCCGGCCTCGGCGCGCGCGTTCATGGAGGCCCTCGCGCCCTTTCAGCGGGAGGCGGCGCCGGCCCTTCGCCTCGAGCTCGCCGGCCTCGTCGCCACCGCCACGAGCGTAGAGCGGGCCCGCCGGGGCGCGACGGACGCCCGGGTCACGGTGCCGGCTCCCGCGCCCGACGAGCCGGCGACGCCGCGGGTGCCGGAAGGCTCGAGCGACGACGCCCGCTTCTCGGCCACCACGCAGCGCGTGCCGACGCAGACCTATCGCGTGAGCACGACCGACGGGGCGCGGCTCGGCCCCTGGACCTTCGCCCAGCTCGTCGAGGCCTTGACCACCGGGCGCCTCGGCCTCGAGGACGAGGTCG
>JBCDGX010000727.1:0-3222 GCA_038750805.1 Myxococcota bacterium | reverse complement strand
GTGGGCGTCGAGGCCGCGCTCGAGGAGGCGCCGAAGCGCCGGGAGCTCGGCCCCATCGCCCGCGTCGAGGGCGCGCCGCCGGAGCGCGAGCTGGCGCTCGAGCACCTCCCGGTCCTCCACACGCACGCGCTCGGGGTCGAGGGGTACGCTCGCCCGCGCCTCCGCGGCGGCGGCCTCCCGGAGCCTCCGCGCGTCCTCGACGGCGAGCGCGAGGTCCTCCCAGCGGTAGTCCGCGCCGCTCTCGATGCCGTCCGGCCCCTCCGCCGGGCCGTGGCGCCGCGCCGCCGACTCCGCGTGCGGAGGCTCGCCGAAGGCCTCCGCGGCGAGCCCCGCGAGGAGCTCCTCCGGCGTCATCTCGCCCGAGCGAAAGACCTCCCGCCAGCGCACGCCGTCGAAGCCACCGTCCAGCGGGAAGAGCGCGACCTCGCGCGTCGTCCCGGGCCCCTCGCCGCGGTGGTCCCAGGCCCCGAGCCAGCCGCGCTCCGCGTGCACCCCGACCTCGTAGGCCCCGGGGAAGCGCGCGGAGAGCGCCTGGCAGCGCGCGCGCACGCCGGTCCGGGCGACGTCGGTCTTCCAGAGCCCGCGGCGGAGGCGAATCGTGCGCGCGTCCGGCGCGTCGGCCCGCCAGCGCTGGCAGCCGCTCCCGGGGCAATCGACGTCGCCCCAGCGCACGCGGAAGGGGGCGCGCTCGGCGAGCCAGCGCCGGGCTTCCTCCATGTCGCCGACGCGCAGCCGGAGCTCCACCGCCGGCGCACCGGACCCGTCCTGACGCACCTCGGCCGCTTCGCCGACGGGCGCGTCCGTGTCCCAGGCGAAGGCCGTCGCATGGGAGAGCGGGACGATCTGCTGGCGCCGCGCCGGCCCCAGCCTTCCGGGGCGGGCCACGACGCAATGATCGGCGCCGGCCGGGAGCGCGCTGACCAGCACCTCGCCGGCCGTGGGCAGCCGCGGCACCTCGAAGGTCTCGGCCGATCGTCCCCCGCCCGCGCAGGCCGCGGCGAGGAGAGCGAGAGCGATCAGCGAGCGCACGCGGCTAGTGTGGCGCGGTAACGGAGACGCGCACGGGACATACGACGCCCTCGATGGACGGATCCCTGACCGACGCGGGCTACCTCGAAGCCGTCGAGACGCTCTACCGCGAGGCGGCGGAGGTACCCCAGCCGGTGCTCTGCTGCACCCAGACGCCGGTCTGGGAGCTGCCCGGGCTCGAGGTGCCGAAGGCCATGCTCGAGCGCAATTACGGCTGCGGCACCACGGTCAGCCCGCGGGACCTCGCCCGGGCGAAGCGCGTGCTCTACATCGGCGTCGGCGCGGGCATGGAGGCGCTCCAGTTCGCCTACTTCCTCCGCCAGCCCGGCGCCGTGATCGCCGTGGACACGAACGCGGCGATGCTCGAGGTGGCGGGCGAGCTCCTCGCGGAGGCGGCGCGCACGAACGCTTGGTTCACGCCGGAGATGGTCTCGCTCCGCGCGGGCGACGCGCTCGCCCTCCCCCTCGCCGACGCGAGCGTCGACGTCGTCGCGCAGAACTGCCTCTTCAACATCTTCACCCGGGCGCACCTCGACCGGGCCCTCGCCGAGGTCCATCGCGTGCTCGAGCCCCACGGGCGCCTGGTGCTCAGCGACCCCGTGGCGACGCGGCCGATCCCGGCGCACCTCGCGGCGGACGACCGGCTCCGCGCGGCATGCCTGAGCGGCGCGCTCCCCCTCAGCGACTACCTCGAGGCGCTCGTACGGGCGGGCTTCGGGACCCTCGAGGTGCGCGCGCGGCGGCCCTACCGGCTCCTCGACGCGAAGCGCTACGCGCTCGAGGCGGACCTGCTCCTCGAGTCCGTGGAGGTCGTGGCCATCAAGGACCCGGTGCCGGAGGACGGCGCCTGCGTCTTCACGGGGCGCACGGCCATCTACGTCGGCGAGGACGAGACCTTCGACGACGGGAAGGGGCACCTCCTGCTTCGCGACCTCCCGCTCGGGGTCTGCGACAAGACGGCGGCGGCGCTCGAGGGCCTCGGCCGGGACGACCTCGTCGTCACGAAGAGCACCTGGCATTACCCCGGTGACGGCTGCTGCTGAGCCGAGGGAGTTTCCGTCAAGATGTCCAAGACAGAAGTCGCGAGCGTATCCGCGAGGACTTCGGTTCGAGGTTGCGGGCGACACGACGAGTCGATGCGGGGCATCGGCGAGGAGGGGCGCGCGTGACCTCGGGCCGAAGGACCGCGGAGACGTTCGCGACTTCTGTCGCGGACGTCTAGGCTGCGCCGATGCGGGACGGGGAGAGCGGGCGCCTGAGCGTTTGGGGAGTCTTGATCTGCGGCACGCTCGTGGCCTGTGGCGAGGGCGGCACCGAGGTGGGCGTCCTGCCCGACGAGGACCTGGGTGCCGGCGGGGGCGACGCCGGCCTGTCGGACGCCGGCAGGGACACGGGGCTGGCGGACATGGGCTTGCCCGACGTCGGAGGTCCGGACGTCGGCCTCGACGCAGGACGGGGCGACCTCGGCGCGCCAGACTTGGGAGTCGACGGTGGCCTCGACGCCGGACCCATGGACGCCGGGCTTGTCGACATGGGAGCGCCAGAACCGACGGTGTGCATGGACCGCCGCGCCGACGTCCCGTTCCCCGCAACGGGCCCGGTCGACCGAACCGTCGGCGACGGCACCGCCGGCAGCTGCACCGAGGCCGCCCTTCGCACTGCCGTCGCGGCCGGTGGGCGCATCGGCTTCGACTGCGGAGAGTCGAGCCCGGTGATCGCCCTCACCGCGCCACTCACCCTCGACGCCTCCTCTCCGGACGTCGTGCTCGACGGCGCTGGAGACGTCACCCTCGACGGCGGCGACGCGAGTCGCCTCGTGGTCATCTCGGGCGGCGACCCGGCAACGCCCGAGGTGACGCTCATCGGGCTCACTTTCCGGAACGGGCGTGCCCCCACGGCGGGGACGGATCTCGAGCGTAGCGGTGGCGCCATCCTCCACGCCGGTGGCCCGCTCATCGTCGACGGATGCACGTTCGAGGACAACGCCGCGGCGCTGATCGGTCGCGACGTCGCGGGCGGCGCGATCAGCAATCAGGGCAACGTCCCGACGTTCTTGGTGGCGTCGTCCTTCGTGCGGAACCGCGCGTCGAACGGCGGAGCCGTGGGCACGCTGCAAACGCCGCTCGTCGTCCTCGGAAGCACGTTTGCGGAAAACGAAGCGACGGGGAGCGGCGGCTTTGCGGGGACCGGGGG
>JBCDGX010000726.1:0-3245 GCA_038750805.1 Myxococcota bacterium | reverse complement strand
TCCTCGGCCGCTTCGATCCGCGCCGTGATGTCCCGCTGCACCGAGACCCAATGCGTGTACCAGCCGGTTTCGTCGGCGAGGGGCACGATGCTGAGCTCGGACCAGTAGGGCGTACCGTCCTTCCGGTAGTTCAGAAGCTCGACCTGCACTGGCTGCCAGGCCTCGAGGGCCGCGCGGATCCGGGCGAGCGGCTCCCGCGGCGAGTCCGGGCCCTGGAAGAGGCGCGGCGACTCGCCGATGAGCTCGTGGAGCGCGTAGCCCGTCTGCTCCGTGAAGGCCTCGTTGGCCCAGAGGATCGGCGGGCCGTCCGCCAGCGGCTCGGCGGCGGTGATGAGCACGGCATCGGTGGCCGTGGCGAGGGCAGACCCGAGCACGCGGACCTGCTCCTCCTGGGCCTGCTGCTCCGAGATGTCGACGAGCACCCCGGCGAGCTCGACGACCCGGCCCGTGCGCGGATCGTGCACGGCGCTGCCTCGGTCGAGCACCCAGCGCCCGTGGCCGTCTCGGTTCTCGATCCGGTAGCGGAGCTCGTAGGGCCTGCGCTCGCGGATGCTCTGCTCCACCTCGAGGCGGAGGAACGCGATGTCCTGCGGGTGGACGAGCTCCTCGAAGGAGACCTCCTGGTTGACGAACTGCTCGGCCGTGAAGCCGGTCAGCTCCTCGAAGGACTCGCTCGCGTAGAGCGTGCTCCAGGGCGCCTCGTAGGTGCAGCGGTAGACGCAGCCCGGGATGCTCTCGACGACCTGCCGGAGCTCGCGGCCGAGGCGCTGGGCCTCGTCCTGCGTGGCGCGGCGCTTGGCGATGTCCCGGACGACACCGAGCACGTTCCCGGCGCCGTCTCGCTGGGTGGCGCGGAGCTCCACCCACTTCCACGCGCTGGTGCTCGTGCGGAAGCGAAGCTCACGGACCACGACGCGTCGCTTCCCGGTGCGGACGCTGAGGAGCGCGGCCCGGAAGCCCGGCCGATCGTCCGGATGGACGCTCTCGAAGAGCTCGGCCGCCCCGAGCGCGCAGGCCTCCCCGGGGAACCCGAGGATGCGGCGGAGGACGGCGTCGAGGTGGACCTCGTCAGCGCCGGCGTCCCAGCGCCAGGTGCCGAGACCCGCCACGTCGACGACGGTCTCGAGCGCCCGGAGACGCTCCGCGTCCCCGTCCTCCGGCGTGCCTCGGTCCCCCATGTCGGGAGATCCCAACGGTTCCGCAGGCCAGGTCTTTATGCGGAGGCGCCGGCCAGCCCGCTCCGCGGCTCCAGCGCGACGGCCGGCGGGAGGATGCGCGCGTCCGCGAACGCGGACATCACGCGCTCGGTCACGTCGGTCTCGAGCGCCTTCTCGTAGTGCACGTCGAGCACGTAGACCTTCGCCCGCAGGCGGAGCGCGAGGGCCCCGCCCTGCGCGACCTGGCTCACGACCACGGTCCATGGCTTGCGCAGGTAGGTGTAGCGGCTGGTCGCGAGGACCTCACCGACGAGCGCCTTGGCGCGCGCGAGGTCCTGGTCGAGGCCGATGTGGAAGTCCATCTGCACGAGCATGTCGAGGGCGCCGGCATTGCCGCTCGTGACCACGTCCGTGAGGAACTTGTTGTTGGGGATGGTGACGACGCTGTCGTCGAGGGTCACGACGCGGACGGTGCGGAGGCCGATCTCGACGACCTCGCCGTAGACGTCGCCGTAGGTGATGCGATCGCCGACCTGGAAGGGGCGATCGATCAGGATCGTCACGCCCGCGATGATCGACGCCACGAGGTCCCGGAGGCTGATGCCGACGGCGACGGCGATGGTGCCCGCGAAGGCGAGGAGCGTTTCGCTCGTCAGCTGGAACACCAGCGAGACGGCGAGGCCGAGCCCCGTCAGCGCGAGCACCAGCCGGACGATGGCCTTCACCTGCTGGAGCGCGAGGCGGAACTCGGTGAAGCGGGCGCTCAGGCGCTCGATGCCGCCGGAGGCGACGCGGACGCCGAGGTAGGTCGTCACGAGCACCAGGAGCCCCGGGAGGATCCCCGCCGGGCGGATGAGCGTGAAGAGGTTCACGTCGACGGCTTCGTTCATCGCTCGGGCCTCAGTTGAAGAGCAGGCGCTTGCGCCGGAGGAAGCGCGTCGCCGCGCGGAACCAGTGGAGGGAGATGTGGTGGGCGCCGTCCGGCGCCTCGCGGACCACCCCGCGCCGGCGAAGCAGCGCCATGGTCGCGGCCACCTCGGAGCGCGGGAAGGTCGTCACGAGGGCGGCCTCGGGGATGGTCAGGCTCTCGTGGAGCGCGAGGGCCGCGAGCACGAAGCGCGAGCGCTCGTGGAGGTTCTCGAGCTCACCCGGGTCCGGCGCGTCGAAGAGGCGGAGCTCGAAGCTCTCGCCCTCCACGCGCCCGATGGCGTGGAGGAAGAAGTGGAGGGCCACGCTCGGGTTCCCATCGCTGTAGTCCCAGAGGAGGCGGAAGAACTCCTGCTCCGAACGCACGACGGCGTTCTCGAAGGCCGTGCCCTCGAGGCGACCGACAACGAGGCTGGCGAAGGAGAGGCGCCGCTCGAGGGCCGCGACGCGGCGCCGCACGAGGAGGGCGATGCCGTCCTCGGTCCAGCCGCCGAGCTCGACGACCTGGGCGAAATACTCCTCGCCCTGGCGGAGCCGTTGGGCGTAGCGCCAGGCGAGCCGCGAGAAGGTGACCACCCAGAAGATGCGATCGGAGGTGCGCCCGATGACGTCGATGAGCGCGCGCGTCGCGGCGGTGCCGCCGACCGAGCGGAGGATGAGGTTCTGCCCGTCCTCGAGCACGACCGCGCGGGGCTCGCTCGGCGCGAGGGCGGTGCAGAGCGTCTCCACGTCGACCACGTCCGTGCCGAGCTCGAGGGCTCGCGCGAGCCACGCGCAGGTGGCGGACTCGCCGCGCAGCTCGTGGGGCACGGCGTGCTGCTCCGGCGTCACGGCGGCGCCGCGGAAGAGCTCGCTGACCCAGGTGCTCTTGCCGCCGCCCCGCTCGGCGACGACGGCGATGCTCGCCCCGGCGCCGCCCTCGGCGAAGGCCTCGAGGGAGCGTCGCGCGTCGTCGAGGCCGGGGAAGTGCGGGACGCGCTGGTTGGTCGCCAGGGCCTCCGGCGCTTCCACGGTACGGCGGGTCGCCTCGTCGACGATGAAGTGCCCCGAGCTCTCGACGCGCTGCTCGAGGCGGCGCCGGGAGAAGTAGGCGACGGCGCGGCGCGAGCCTTCGAAGCGCAGGGCGCCCTCCTCGAGAATGGCGCGCACGCCGCCGAGCGC
>JBCDGX010000725.1:0-3261 GCA_038750805.1 Myxococcota bacterium | reverse complement strand
CTCGACGTCGACACCATCGAGTGGCTCGAGACCCACCTGGCCGAGGTCTACCCCGGCGCCGTGCTCCTCGTGACCCACGACCGCTACGTGCTCGACCGGGTCGTCGGGCGAACGCTCGAGGTGGCCGAAGGGAAGCTCCACTCCTACGTCGGCGGCTGGAGCGCCTACCTCGAGGCGAAGGCCGAGCGCGAGGCCCACGAGGCCCGGGTCGAGTCGAACCGGCAGAACTTCCTCCGGCGCGAGCTCGAGTGGCTCCGGCGCTCGCCGAGCGCCCGGCGCACGAAGGCGAAGTCGCGCGTCGACAGGGCCGAGGCCGCCCTCGCCGCCAAGGGCCCGACCCGCACGGGGACGAGCGCCTTCCGCCTTCAGACCGAGCGGCTCGGGAAGACCATCCTCGACCTGCGCGCGCTCGCTCTCGACATCGGCGGGCAGCGCGTCGTCGAGGACCTCACGCTCACGCTCCAGCAGGGCGAGCGCATCGGCATCGTCGGCCCGAACGGCGCCGGCAAGACCACGCTGCTTCGGGCCCTCGTCGGGGACCTCACGCCGGCCTCCGGCGAGGTGGTGGTCGGCAAGCGCACGCGCTTCGCCTACTTCGACCAGCGCCGGAGCGGCCTCGACGACGCGAAGAGCATCCAGGCGAACGTGGCCGAGGACGGGAAGGACAAGGTCGTGATCGGCGACCAGCAGGTCGACGTGCGCAGCTACCTCATGCGCTTCCTCTTCCGGCCTGAGCGCCTGAAGGAGAAGGTCGGCGGCCTGAGCGGCGGCGAGCGCGCGCGGGTGGCGCTGGCGAAGCTCCTGCTCGAGCCGGCCAACGTGCTCCTCCTCGACGAGCCGACGAACGACCTCGACGTTCAGACCCTCGGCGCGCTCGAGCAGATGATCGTGGACATGAACGCGACGGCCTTCGTCGTGAGCCACGACCGCTACTTCCTCGACCGCGTGGCCACCTCGATCCTCGAGTTCGAGGGTGAGGGGCGGGTCACACGCTACGTCGGCGACTACGACACCTTCCGGCGCCTCAAGGCGCAGCGCGCGGCCGAGGCCAAGGCCGCGGCCCCCAAGGCCAAGGTGCGGAAGGAGCGGGCCCCGGCGCCGCCGCGCGCGGGCCTGACGAGCAAGGAGAAGCGCGAGCTCGCCAAGCTCGAGACCGACATCGAGGCCGCCGAGGCCACGCTGGCGGAGCTCGATGCCGCCCTCGCGGACCCCGGCCTCTACACCGAGCGAGCCGAGGAGGCGCCGGCGCTCATGGCGCAGCGCGAGGCCGCGGAGGCCGAGCTCGAGGCGATGATGGCCCGCTGGGAAGCGCTCGAAGAGAAGAAGGCCGGCTGAGCGCGAGGCCGGCGCTTGCTGGCGCGGGTTCCGTGGCGCAGGGTCGCGCCATGGCACTCGGTCCGACGATCATGGAAGAGCTCAAGGCCGCGATGAAGGCCAAGGACACGGTCGCGCGCGACACGCTCCGCATGCTCAAGGCCCAGCTCGGCGAGGCCGAGCTCGCGAAGGGCGCTCCGCTCGGGGAGACCGACGAGATCGCCGTGCTCACCCGCGCCGTGAAGACCCGGACCGAGTCCGCTGCGCAGTACGACGAGGGCGGCCGGGCGGACCTCGCGGAGAAGGAGCGCGCGGAGATCGCCATCGTCCAGCGCTTCCTGCCCAAGGCGCTCAGCGAGGACGAGGCCAAGGAGGCCATCGCGAAGCTCGCGGCCGAGGGGGGCTTCAGCGAGAAGAAGCAGATGGGCCAGCTGATGAAGGCCGTGAAGGCGGCCTTCCCCGGGCAGATCGACGGCAGGCTGGCCGCGAAGATCGCGGGCCAGCTCCTCCGCTGAGCCTCACTCGGCGGCTTCGGCCTCGGCGGCCTCGGCCTCGCTCGGCTCGCCCTCGACGGCTTCCGCCACGGTGATCGTGATCTTCTCGGAGCTCACGACGGGGTCGTGGGGGACGTGGGTGTGGTCCGCGAGGAGGAGCTGGAGCGTGTGCTCGCCGGGGGCAAGCTCGACCGTCGTCGACGTGCTGCCGTCGCCGAAGTGGATGTAGTGGTCTCGGTCGTTGGCCGGCACCGGCGCGTCGAGGGGCGGAAGCTCGGCGTCGATCACGAGGTGGTGATGGCCTGCGTGCTCCTTGGGCAGGCCCGCCGGGGAGACCTCCATGCCCTCGATGCCGAACTCCACGGCGACGGGGCTCGTGACCGTCGCGCCGTCCGCGGGGCTGATGACGAAGACGCGCGCGCCCTCGGGCGAGGCGGAGCGCGCCGGCGCTTCGGGCTCGGGGGCCGCTTCGGGCTCCGCCGTTGCTTCGGGCTCGGCCGGCGCTTCGGGCTCCGCCGGCTCCGGCGGCGCCTCGGGCTCGTTGCAGGCGAAGGCGAGGGGAAGGGCGAGGAGCGCGAGGGCGAGGAGATGCTTCATCGGACGGGTCCGTCGGTGGGGGAGACGCGCGAAACGCTATCGCTCCGCGGCTTCCGTGGGTAGGGCCGGCTCCCGCGCGAGCCAGAGGAAGATCTCTCGGTTCCCCTTCGGACCGGCCACGGCCGAGTCCGCGCGCCCGCGCTCCACCAGACCGAGCGCGGCTGCTGCCGCGGCCACGCCGTCCGCCGCCTCGGCGCGGAGCCCGTCGTCGCGCACCACGCCTCCTCTGCCGACGCGGGCAGCGCCCACCTCGAACTGTGGCTTCACCATCGCCACGACGCGGCCGGCGGGGCCAAGGAGCGCGGCGGCCGCCGGGAGCAGCTTCCCGAGCCCGATGAAGCTCGCGTCGATCACCACGGCGTCGACGGCTTCCGGGAGGTTCTCGGGCCCGAGGTGCCGCGCGTTCGTCCGCTCCATGACCACGACGCGCCCGTTGGTGCGCAGCCGATGGTGAAGCTGCCCGTAGCCGACGTCGATCGCGTAGACCCGTGCCGCCCCGCGCTGGAGGAGGCAGTCCGTGAAGCCGCCGGTGGAGGCGCCGAAGTCCGCGGCGACCCAGCCTCTGGGGTCGAGGCCGAAGGCGTCGAGGGCGCCGGCGAGCTTGAGCCCGCCCCGGGAGACGTAGGGCAAGCGCTCGCCGCGGACCTCGAGGGGCTCCGCCTCCGGGAGCTTCTCCCCGGCCTTCTCGACGCGCACCTCGAAGCCCTCGCCCCGGTAGACCACGCCCGCGAGGATCAGCGCCTGCGCCTTCGCCCGGGACTCGGCGAGGCCCCGCTCGTGGAGGAGCACGTCGGCGCGCTTCTTCATAAGCGGGGGCCCATCGTCGCGCGCGCGCCCGTTCAGAACGGGATGTCGT
>JBCDGX010000724.1:0-3273 GCA_038750805.1 Myxococcota bacterium | reverse complement strand
CGCCGAGGCCGAGCCCGAGGGGCCACCCGGCGCCGTGCTGCGCCGCCGTGGCGGCGAGCCCGACGCCGAGGCCGGTCAGGCTCCCGGCGCTGGCTCGCCCGCTCGCCTTCTTCACGAGCGCGAAGGTCAGCCCGGCCAGAGCACCGGCGATGGGGACCGCGACGAGGAGCACGCCGAGCCCGGTGGCGGCGCCCTTTCCACCGCGGAAGCCGTGGAAGACGGGCCAGCAATGCCCTGCCACGGCCGCGACCCCGGCCGCCGCGGCGACGGGGCTCGTCGCCCCGCGAAGCAGCAGCGGGCCGAGCATGGCCAGGCAGCCCTTCAGCAGGTCGAGCGCGAGCACGCGACGTCCCGTGGCCTTTCCGAGGGCGCGCCCGACGTTCGTCGCGCCCACGTTTCCGCTCCCTACGGCCCGGAGGTCCACGCCCGCCCGCCGCGCGGCGAGCAGCCCGAAGGACACGGAGCCGAGCAGGTAGGCGACCCCCACGAGGGCCAGGTCGACGAGCGCGCCGTCCATCGCGGGGACGCTAGCAGGCCCGGCCCGGCCCGGCGCTCACTCGGCGCCGAGTGTGCGCTCGGCGAGCGCCACCAGGAAGTCGAGCACCACCCGCACCCGCGGCACGCGCCGGAGCGCGGCATGCGTGACCATCCAGATGTCGAAGCCCTCCGGGGCTGGGACGTCGAAACGGAGCTCCACGAGCCCCGGGGTCTGGCTCACCTCGTAGCGCGAGAGCACGCCCGCGCCGAGGCCCGCCAGGACCGCCGCCGACTGCGACTGGAGGCTCGTGCTCACGAGCCGCGGCGGACGCCCGGCATGCTGCGCCACCCATGCGCCCTCCGGGAGGACCACGCCGGGAGCCGGGGAGGCGAGGGTCACCCAGTCGAGGTCGGAGGGCGCCCGCGCCCGGCGCTCGGCGAGGTAGGCCGTGCTCGCGCAGGGCACGAGGTCGACGTGCGCGAGCTTCCGGCTGACGAGGTCCGGATGCTCCGGCCGCACGTTCCGCAGCGCGACGTCGGCCTCGCGGCGGACGAGATCGCTCAGGCCCGTCGCCGTGATCAGCGCGACCGAGAGCTGGGGATGCGCGCGGAGCAGCTCCGGGAGCGCCGGGACCAGCACGAGGTTCGCGAGCGCGTCCGTGGCGGCGACGCGGACGACGCCGCGCACCTCCTGACCGAGCCCCGACGCCCGGGCCTCCAGCCGCGCGATGGCCGCCTCGGCGCCCTCGGCGTCCGCGAGGATCGTCTCGGCGGCGGCCGTCGCGCGGAGCCCGTCGGGGCGCCGGTCGAAGAGCACGACGCCGAGCGCGCGCTCGAGGCGGGCCAGGCGCCGGCTGGCGGTGGACTGCTCGACGCCGAGGCTGCGCGCGGCGGCGGACACGCTCCCTTCGCGCGCCGCGGCGAGCAGCACGCGGAGGTCGTCCCAGGCCAGTCCCATGACCGTAGGGTGCCATGCATGTGCGCATGGGGGACATGTCGCCACCGCGCTTCCCATGCGGAATCGAGGTGACCAGGTTGGGGCGCGGAAGGAGCCCTCATGTCCCACGTCCTCACCGTCCTTGGGCACCCGAGCCCCACGAGCTTCAACGCCGCGCTCGCCGAGGCCTACGTGAAGGGGGCTGCCGGCACCGGCGCCACCAGCGAGCTCCTCTGCCTCGGCGAGCTCCGCTTCGATCCCGTCCTTCACGGCGGCTACCGGGGGGAGCAGCCGCTCGAGCCGGACCTCCAGCGTCTGCGCGAGGCCATCGAGCGCGCCGCGCACGTCGCGTGGGTCTTCCCCGTCTGGTGGGGCGCGCCCCCGGCGCTCCTCAAGGGCGCCATCGACCGTACCTTCCTGCCCGGCTGGGCCTTCGAGAACCAGCCGAGCGGGCTCCCGAAGAAGCTCCTCCGCGGGCGCTCGGCGCGGACGCTCGTGACCATGGACGCGCCCGGCTGGTTCGACCGGCTCGTGTACGGCCGCAGCGCCCGTCGCGCCTTCGAGACCGCGACGCTCGCCTACACGGGCTTTTCGCCGGTGCGGAGCACGGTCTTCGCGAAGGTGCGCGCGTCGACGGAGGCCCGGCGCGCGGCCTGGCTGGCGAAGGCCGAAGCGCTTGGTGCGCGGGACGCGGCGCGGGCACCGAAGCGCGCGCTCGTGGCCACCGCGGCGTGAGCCTCAGGCGCCGAGGCCGTCGGTGATGAGCTCGTGGATGCCCGCGCGGAGCATCGCGACGGCGATGGCGGCGAGGAAGATGCCCATGACCTTGCCGGCCGCACGGACGACCGTGGGGCCGAGGCGGCGCGCGACCGCATCGGCGTTCCACAGGATCAGGTAGTTGAGCGCGAGGTTCGCCAGGAAGGCCCCGAGGGTCAGGAGGCGACCGTTCGTCTGCGCGAAGACCGCCAGCGCGGTCATCGTCGCCGGCCCGAGCAGGAGCGGGATGCCGAGGGGTACGATGGCCACGTCCGGCGCCTCGAGGCCGAGCTCCTCACCGAAGCGCTCGTCCGCGTCCATGCCCGCCTGCTTTCGCTCCGCCCGGCTGAAGAGGAGGTCGTGGATCGCGAAGACCAGCAGCGTCAGCCCGCCGGCGATGCGGAGGTCCGCGACACGGAGCCCGAGCGCCCGGAGCACGTCGCCGCCGATGAGCGTGAAGAGCGCGCCGACGACGAGCACCGTCGCGAAGGAGCCGTTCCGCGCGCGCGCCTTCTGCGCCGCGTCGAGGTCCCCGGTCAGGCCGAGGTAGGTCGGCACGATCGGCAGCGCCCCGAAGACGGCGAAGATGGCGACGGCGGTCTGCGCCAGCTCGCGAAAGACGTCCATGGCGGCCGCCCTATGCGCCTTTGCCGCGGGCCACGCCAGCCACACGCCGTGACGGAGCGCTCATCCGCCGGCGTCTCGACCACGTCGACACACTCGGCGGCAGCGTCGACTTTTTTTCGCCGAGACGCGCAACTGCCGGTCTCGCGGTTCGAGAAGCCTCCCCGCCAAGGGGCACCTCGTTGTCGCGATGTACTGCGCCCCCGTCCCTCGATCTCGGCAATGGGGCCGAGCGGGGGGCGGGGGCGTCGTCTTCGAGCAGAGCCTACGACCGGACCGCGCGGCCGACCGGGGGCGCTCAGGCCGCGGCGCTGTCCGCGAGCGCGCGCTCGAGGCGGCAGCGGATCTTGTGCTTCTTCGAGTACACGGTCTTCACGGAGACGTTCATCTCCGCGGCGACCTCCTCCGGCGACATCCCGTCCACGTAATAGAGGCGCACGAAGGCCCGGTCCTTCGCGCTGAAGCTCTGCAGCGCGTCG
>JBCDGX010000723.1:0-3275 GCA_038750805.1 Myxococcota bacterium | reverse complement strand
GGCTTCTCGCAGGGCGCCATGCTCACCTGGACGCTCGCCCTGCATCACGACGAGGTGGGCCTGGCCATGCCCATCGCCGGCTGGGTTCCCCCGGAGGCTCGGCCGCCGGATCCGCACACGCCGGAGACCTGGGCCATGCACGGCGACGCGGACCCCATCGTGCGCATCGAGCCCACGCGCGCCTGGGTCGAACGCCTTCGCGAAGGCGGCAACGCCGTCGTCCTCGAGGAGTTCCCGGGCGCCGCGCACACGGTGACGCCCGCTATGAACGCGCTCTTCGAGACCTGGCTCGAGCGCGCCGCCTTCGACCGGGCGCCGAAGCTCGTCAGCGGTCTCGGCGCGTCCGGGGTCGACGAGGGCGCCCGGGTGGCGCCCTTCGCCATGGCCCCGAGCATCGACCCGGACGCCGAAGCCGTCCCGGACGAGCGCCCGCATCCCGAGGACCTCCCCATCGAGCGCGCCATGGACGCGGCCGAAGCTAGGGACGCGGAAGCACCGCCCGCAGCGCCTCCAGGAGCTCCTGCTTCCGAAAGGGCTTCGGAAGGAAACGGGTCGGGCCCTCGAAGCGCGGAAGCTCCTCCGCGCTGAAGCCGCTCATCATCACCACGCCGAGCTCGGGGTCGCTCTCCCGGATGCGCGCGAGGACCTGGTCGCCGCGCATCCCGGGCATGGAGACGTCGAGGAGCACGCCGCGGATCGCCTCCCGATGCTCGGCCAGGAGCTCGAGGCCCTGCTCGCCGTTCTCCGCGACGAGCACCCTGGCTCCGAGACGCTTGAGGAGCCGCTGGGCCATGCGGCGGACCAGCTCTTCGTCGTCGACGACGAGGAGCGTCCCGGAGATGCGATCCTCCTTGGGCTCCGCCGGGGGGGTCGACTCCACCGAGCGCGCGCGCCCGCTCACAGGCAGCGCGACGCGCACCCGGGTCCCGACCGATGGCTGGCTGTCCACCTCCACGAAGCCGTCGTGGCTTCGCACGATGCCGAGCACCGCCGCGAGGCCGAGGCCGTGGCCGCTCTCCTTCGTCGTGAAGAACGGATCGAACATTCGTTCGCGTACCAGCTCGGGCATGCCGGCGCCATCGTCCTGGACCTCGACCCAGGCGAAGGGGCCGGGCGCGAGCCGCTCGGCGTCCGCGACGGCGCGGCGGAGGCGATCCCGGTCCACGTCGTCGCGGCCGGCCCGGACGACGATGGTCCCGCCCTCGCGCCCGAGGGCCTGGGAGGCGTTGAGCGCGAGGTTGAGCAGGATCTGCCGGAGCTGCGTCGGGTCCGCGGTGACGGGCATCGCGTCCTCCGCCGCCTCGAGGCGTAAGGCCGCGCCCCGGCGGACCATGGCCTCGAGGAGCGGGACCGTCTCGCGCACGAGCTCTCCGAGGTCCGTCGCGCGGGCCGCGGGCTGCGCGCGTCCGGCGTAGGCGAGGAGCTGCTGCACGAGCTCCCGGGCGCGGAGGCCGCCCTGCTCCACGAGCTCGAGGTCCGCTCGCGCCGGATGGTCCAGGGGGAGCTGCTCGAGGGCGCTCGTCGAGGCCCCGAGCACACCGACCAGGAGGTTATTGAAGTCGTGGGCGACGCCCCCGGCGAGCACGGCGAGGCCCTCGAGGCGGGAGATCTCCTCGGCCTCGCGGCGGATGCGCTCCCGTTCGTGCCGCTCCTGCTCCTCCGCGGAGACGTCTATCATGGCGAGCACGACACGCTCGACCTCCCCTTCCCGGTCGAGGATGGGCGCCCCGTTGAGGCGCGTGACCCGCTGCGTCCCGTCCGGGAAGCTCAGCACCAGGCGACGACCGAGCACCGGCTCGCGGGTAGCGAGGACCTGGGCGAAGACCCCTTCCTCGGCCGCCATGGGCGCGCCGAGCATGTCCGTGAGGGTCCAGGGTGTGCGCTCCTGGGAGAGGCCCTCGAGGTCGCCGTTCCCGGCGCCGAGCAGCGCTTCCGCCGCGCGGTTCGCGAAGGCGATGCGGCCGCTCCGTTCGAGCACGACGATGCCCGTGACCGAGGTGACGAAGACCTGCTCGAGGAGCTTGGATTCGCGGACGCGCGCGGCCTCGGCGTCGCGCCGCGCCGTGATGTCGCGGAAGGTGCAGAGCACGCGCACGATGTCCCCGCGCGCGTCGAGCTCCGGGATGGCGTCGACGACCAGCCACAGGCGGTCGTCCGTGAGCGGCCGGTAGACGCCCATGAGGACGTCCCGGACCGGCTCCTTCGTGGCGATGGCGCGGGGGACCGGGTGGGTCGGGCCGGGGAAATCCGACCCGTCCTCGTGCACCACGCCCCAGCGAGGGTCGAAGGAGCTCCGGCCGAGGAGCTGGGCCTCCGAGAGCCCGAGGAGCCGCAGCGCGGCCTCGTTGCTCATGAGGATCTCGGCGTTCGGCCCCTGCACCAGCACGCCGACCTCGAGGTGGCGGAGCATGAAGTCCAGGACCGGGTCCTGGGCGACCGGCGCCCGCAGCGGATCGCTCGCCTCCACGGTGCCGAGGAAGGTCCTCAGCGGTCCCGAGCGGCTCGTCCTGATGCGGAAGCGCCGGTTCGGATGCGAGCAGCGCACCTCGAAGGTCCGGGGCTCCGCGGCGCAGGAGGCGTCGAGGAAAGGCCCCCGCGCGTCCGCCTCGAGCACGTCCGCCAGGCGTGCCCCCGGTGCCGGGTCCTCGCGGAAGATCCCCGCCGGCAGGGGGCGCGGCCCCGCGTGGCGACAGACCCCTTCGCCATCCACGACGACCACCAGGTCGTGGAGCGCTTCGAGGCTCGCGAGAAGATCATTCACCTCGATTCCCGTCGGTCAGGACACGGGCGCAGGGCGCCGCCGGTCGATGCGTTGTCGCACAAACCCCACAAGTGGTCCCGGCCCTCAGACACGGGCCAACGCGAGCCCCAGGGCCACCGCCAGGCCCGCGAGCGCCGCCGCGAGCGCCCACCAGCGTCCGGTGCCTCTCGGGGCGGGAGGGGGAGGCGCGGCGGCGTCGAAGGCGTCCCAGAAGGTGGAGAGCTCGCGGCGCCGACGGGTGATCACGTCGCCGAGGGTCTCCTCGAGAAAGCTCCGGAGGTCGAGGGGGCCTTCCTGGAGCACGAGCTCGCGGACCTCGACCTCGAGGCGCCGGGTCACCTCCGCGGCGCTCGCGGGGCGGTCGCGCGGGTCCGGGGCGAGGAGCTCGCGGGCGAGGCGCAGCACCTCCTCGGAGCAGCTCACCCGCGTCGCGAGGGGCCGGGCCGGATCGGGCGCGCCCCCGGCGAGGAGCTCGTGGAGGATGACCCCGAGGGAGTAGAGGTCCGCGCGACCG
>JBCDGX010000722.1:0-3278 GCA_038750805.1 Myxococcota bacterium | reverse complement strand
GCGCCGCGTGGCCCGCCTCGGCGAGCGGCGTAGGGCCGTGCTCACGCTCGATCCCCCGCTCCAGATGCACCTCGAGGACGAGCTCGAGCGCTTCGCCGTGCCCTACGGCGCGGTCGTCGCCATCGAGCCCGCGACGGGGCGCGTCCTCGCGTACGTCAGCCACTCCAGCGCGAACGGGCGCGCCGGCGACCTCGCCCTCGATCCCACGCCCCCGACGGCGTCGGTCTTCAAGATCGTCACGGCCTCGGCGCTCGTCGACGCCGGCGTCGGGCGGAACCGCGAGGTCTGCTACTCCGGCGGGAGTCGGCGGCTCACGCGCGCCCACCTCGAGGACGGCGCCGGGGGCGCCTGCGCGAGCTTCGGCGAGGCCATGGGGCGCTCGATCAACGCGATCTTCGCGAAGCTCGCCGACCGGCACCTCGATCGGCCGACCCTCGAGCGCTACGGGAGCGCCTTCGGCTTCGGGCACGCGCTGCCCTTCGACGTGCCCAC
This sequence comes from Myxococcota bacterium, assembly GCA_038750805.1. Taxonomy (GTDB): domain Bacteria; phylum Myxococcota_A; class Polyangia; order Polyangiales; family Houyiibacteriaceae; genus CALCTH01. Next base: position 2,786 of record JBCDGX010000722.1, on the reverse strand, counting down.
GCGGGCGAGCCCCTTCGAGGTGCCTGGAGAGCGCCTCGAGCGGGCGCGCATGGCGGCGGGCTTCTGGCACGCGCACATGTCGCCGCTCCACGGCGCGCTCATCGCAGCGACGGTGGCGAACGACGGGCGCATGCCCCGCGCCGCGATCGTCGACCGCGTCGAGGACGCGGAGGGCACGGTGCTCCATCGCCACGAGCCCGAGGTCTTCCGGGCGGTCATTCCCCGGCGCACGGCCCGGACGCTCACGCGCATGATGGAGAACACGGTCGCGCGTGGGACGGCCCGGCGCACCTTCTTCGACCGCGAGGGACGGGCGTTCCTCCCCGGGGTCTCCGTCGCGGGCAAGACGGGCACCCTGAGCAGCGAGCGGCCCTACCGCGGATACACCTGGTTCGTCGGCTTCGCGCCGGCGGACGCGCCGACCATCGCCGTGGCCACCCTCGTGGTGAACACGCCGGAGTGGCGCATCAAGGCGAGCTACCTCGCCCGAGAAGCACTCCGCACGTACCTCCGCTGACGAGGCGCCATCGCGGACTCGGGACCCGAGCCTAGCCGCGCAGCGCGCCGGCGATGCGGTGGAGCGCGTCCTCCACGGCGATGGAGATGTCGCGCTGACAGAGCGATTGCACGGTGGCGTCGGCACCGCGCGCCTCGAGCGCCTGGGCGAAGCGCACGAGGCGCCGCGGCGGGAAGGAGACGCCCATGCCCGGCACGTTGCAGCTCGGGACGAGCCGGTGGCCGAGGTGCGGGTCGATGCGTTCTTCCATCGCGGGATCGGCGAGCATGCCGTCGAAATCGGCGGGGGCCCCGGGGGCCGGCGCGAGCGCGGTGGGCAGGCCGGCGATCACGGCGACGGCGACGTGCTGGGGCGCCTCGAGCGCGAGGAGGCCGTCCACATAGCGCGCGACGGGGTGGAGCGCGTCGGGGAAGAGGTGGCAGCGGGGGTCGCGGATCGGGTAGCGGCCCGGCCCGAAGAGGTCCGGCTCTCGCGACGAGCAATCGTCCGCGTGGGTCAGCACCACCACGGCGAGCGCGGCGTCGTCCCGGAGGAAGCCGTCGTTCGCGCCCCCTTCCCCCTGGCCCGCGGTGTCCGCGTCGAAGCGAAGCGGGCTCGACGCCGGCGTGAGCGCCTTCAGCATCGCCTCGAGGGGCTGCACGAAGCGGCAGCCGTCGGTGCCGGCGCGCAGGACGCAGCTCAGGTCGGCGGCGAGAGCGTCGGCGTCCGCGGCGCTCGGGCCCTCGACCGCGAGAAAGGACGGGTATCGGGCATCGCAGCCTGCCGCGCCCGTTCGGCTCGTCGTCCGGAGCTGCGCGTCGTCACCGAAGCGCCCCTCGCAGGTCGGCATCGCATGGCCGCCGGCGCCGAGGTCCGCCGTCACCACGCCCACGTGCAGGCTGCGAACGGCCCCAAAGAGGGTGCCGTCCGCCCGCCGGCCCGTGAGCAGCGAGCGCACCAGCCGCGGGAGCGTCGCGGCCAGGCCGTTCTGCTCGTCCTCCATAGGCGCGGAGGCATCGACGACGAAGAGCAGGTCGAGCGAATCCGTGGGCGGCAGCGCGGGGAGCCCCGCGTCCTCCGTCGCGGCGCCCGCGGGGTCTCCGGGCGCGTCCGTGGTGCATGCGGCGAGGAGCACGAGGAGGAAGAGCGCCCGCATGCTCAGGGCTCCAGGGTCGCGGCGAGGCGGAGCGCCACGTCGGCGATGGCCGTGGAGAAGCTCCGCGCGCAGAGAGACTGGACCGTGGCCTCGGCGCCGCGCGCGTCGAGCGCGCGGGCGAGCCCGACGATGCGCCGGGGCGGGAAGGCGAGGCCGCGCCCGGGGTTGTCGCAGCTCGCGACCAGCCTGCCCGAGCTCTCCCGGTCCACCCGTTCCTGCATGCTCGGCGCGGCCGCGATGCGCGCGTAGTCGACGGTGCCACCGGGGTCCGGGGCCAGGTCCGTCGGGAGTCCGGCGATGGCCGTGAAGGCGAGGCGCCCGGCGGGCTTCAGCGCGAGCAGACCGTTCGCGAAACGGTCGAGGTCGTAAACCGCGTCCGGGTGGTCGAAGCAGCGGAGGTTCAGGTCACCTGGGAAGCGCGTGGACGCCGGGTTGAAGAGATCGGGGTCGCGCACCGAGCAATCGTCCTCGTCGGTCACGAGCACGATACCGAGAGCGGCCTCCTCCCGCAGGAAGCCATCGTTGGCACCCCCGGCGCCGTTGCCCTGCGTGTCCTCCGCGAAGCGGAGATCGCTGGAGGCCGGGGTGATGGCCTTGAGCATCGCCTCGAGCTGCTGCTCGAAGCCGCAGCCGCCGATGCCGACCTGCGCGACGCAGGAGACGTCGTTGGCGAGGCTGGCGGCGATCGCGTCGCGCTCGGCGTCGGTGCCGGCGGCCTCGGCCTCGAAGGTGAAGAACGACGGATAGCTCGCCCCACAACCGGGCGAGGTGCCCACGGCGCCGCGCCGCGAGAGCACCGCGTCGTCGCCAAAGCGCGCCTCGAAGCAGGTGGGGAGGTTGGAGCCCCCCGTCCCCATGTCCGTCGTCACGACGCCCATGCGAAGGCTCGAGAGCGGCCGGAACTCGCGGAGCACGGCGCCGGTTCCCGCATCGAGCACCCGACCGGTCACGAGGGCCTGCACGAGGCGGGGGATCGCGTCGGCGAGGCTGGCCTGCTCCTCCTCCATGGAGCCGGAGTCGTCGATCACGAAGAGGACGTCGAGCGCGTCGGCCGGCCCGGCCGGAACGCCCGCGTCCGGCGCGCCGAGGTCCGGCGCCGCGCCCCCGTCGACGCGCCGGCCGCCGTCCGCGCTG
>JBCDGX010000721.1:0-3296 GCA_038750805.1 Myxococcota bacterium | reverse complement strand
CTCCTCGAGGAGAAGAACGCGCGCATCGCCGAGCTCGAGGCGCGGGTGGCGGCGCTCGAGACGGCCTGACTCCCTTTGCGCGCGTCCTTGGGTCGGCCCGGCCCCTGCGGTACATGGCGGCCATGCGTGCCCTCGTCCTCTCCGCGCTCGCCCTGGCGCTCGCGTGCAGCGCCGCGCCGCTGAAGATCCGCTCGGTCACGGACCTCGGCGCCTCCTTCGAGGGCCATCGGCGGGTGGCCTACGCGGGGCCGGACGCGCCGCCGGGGGGCTTTCAGCGTGTCCCGCTCACCGAGGACGCCGAGCGCATCGTGGAGGACACGGCCATCGGCACCCTCGACGAGGCCGGCTGGGAGGTGGTTCCGCTGGCCCAGGCCGACGTCATCTTGCGCGCGGGCACGGGCCGGCGTGATTTCCAGGAAGCGGCGTTCCAGGCCAACGGGACGGCGCCGGTGATCTTCGAGAGCGCGTCGACCTACGAGGGCGAGGTCGAAGACGACACGCTCGTCGTCGATGCCTTCGAGCGCGCGACGGGGAGGCATCTCTGGCACGGCCAGATCGTGGGCTTCGACGAGTCGCCAGCGGCGCTCGAGCAGCTGCCCGCCGCCGTCCGCCGCCTCCTCGGCACGTTCCCGCTTCCGGGGACGCCGGCGAGTCGTCCTCTCCGCTGAGCGGGGCGCTCAGCGAAGGGTGAGCGCGCGCGCCGGAGTGCCCCCCGGGCCGTCGCCGCAGGGCAGGGGAGCGAGGCGCGCCGCGGCGACGAGGTGATCGCGGCGGCGCCCCAGCCACGCCTCGGTCTCGCGACGGAGCCGCTCGGGAAAGGCGTCCGGCAAGGCCGCCGCCGGCTCGCATCCCGTGAGCGGGAGGAGCTGAAAGCCCGCGTGACCCGAGCGGAAGCTCCGCCCCGCGTGCCAGCGCGCGAAGCGCTCGTCGTAGGTCAGCACGCCATGGAAGGAGAGGGCGAGGGGGGCGCCGGCGGTCGCCTCGAGGCGGACCAGGAGCCCTTCCCGGAGCTCGCCGTGCGCCGCCTTCGGGCCCCCCTGACGGCGCGGCGTGCTCTCACGTCCCATGTCCGTGAAGAGGTTCCCGAGGCCCCAGACGATGGGGACCCCAGAGGCGCTCCGCGCGACGGGCAGCACTACGTGCGTGCCGTGGATCACGATGGCCTCCGCGCCCGCGTCGGCGAGCTCCTCGGCCCACGCGCGCCACCGCTCCTTCGGCGCGTCGACGAGCTCCCCGAGCACGTGCACCACGGCGACGGGTCGGTCACCGCGCGCCCGGCTCTCGGCGATGGCCTCGGCCGCGCCGGGATCGAGCGGCGCCGGGAGCGGGTCGGGCCCGGTGGGCACGCGCGTCGCGAAGTAGCCGTCGAAGAAGGCGTGGACGGCCAGCACGTTGCCCTCGTCCCCGAGCCGGAGCGGCCAGCGGCGGCCGGCGCTCCCGGCTCCGACGACCGTGAGGCCGGCGCTCCGGGCGTTCTGGGCGGTCTCCCGGAGCCCCTCGGGTCCCTGGTCGAGGGCGTGGTTGTTCGCGAGCGTCACGCCGTGGACCCCGGCGCGGCGCAGCCCCGCGAGGAGCCAGCCGGGCGCATGGAAATGCACGCGGCGCGGGCCGCGGCCCGTGGCCGGCGCCGCGTCGAGGGCGTAGCGCCGCCGGTCGGCCACGGGCGTCTCGAGGTTCACGAGCACGAAGGAGCCCGGGTCCGCTTCCCAGAGGCCGCGGGCGGGGCCGAGCACCTCGTCGGCGAAGCGCGCCGCCGGGTCCGGGGCGGCGTGCATGAAGTCCCGGATCGCCTCCGAGAGGATCACGTCGCCGCCGACCCAGAGCACCGTCGGGCGCGGAGGCGCGGCTTCGGGCGGGCTCGGCGAGGGAGGGGGCTCGGTCGCGGCGCGCTCGCCCCTTGGCGCCGGGTGGGCACCACGCGCGGGGCGCTCCTCGGGGGCCCCCGCGCACGCGGCCAGCGCCAGCGCGAGGGCCAGCCGGAAGCGGAGGAACGGCGTCGCGCGCGTCACGCCGCCCGCGCTACTCGCTCGGCGGGCAGTTGTCCGGGTCCGGCTCGGTCGGCTCGACCTCGTCGACCACCTCGACCACCAGCGTGTCCCGGGCCGTCCGGCCCTCGTTCGGCTCCGCGAAGATCGCCTCGATGCGCAGGCGCCGACCGATGATGTTCGGCGTACAGCGCGTCACGAAGATCATCCGGTCCCCGAGGCGGAGGAAGTGGTCACCGCGGTCGAGCACGCGGCGGCTCGAGAGCGTGCGATCGACGCTTTCGGTGATTTCTTCGTTCGTGTCCGCGTCGAATCCCCGGAGAACCATGCGCAGGTCTTCGGGATCGAGCTCCGAGAAGCGGAGCGCCACGTCGATGTGGAAGCCCCCCTGGGGGCCCGCGATGAGCTCGGCCGGGGCTTCGTCGGGCACCTCGATGAGCTCCGCCTGGCCGAGCCCGATGGTGGCCGAGGGGCCCGGCGGCCCCGCGTCCGGCAGCCCCGCGTCCTCGGCACCGGAGTCCGTGCCTCCGGCGTCCGTCTCGTCGCCGAGGTCCACGCCGACCTGCCCGGCGTCCGAGGTGCCCAGGTCGCTCATGGACCCGGGATCGTCGTCCCCGCAGGCGGCCAGAGAGAGCCCGATGGCGATGGAAAGCAAGAAGCGAAACATGGCTTCCGAGAGTGCCGAGTCGCAGCGCCCCTCGCAAACGCCGCGGCGGGCGTATGCTGCGCCCGTGAGCGCGGGCGAAGCCGAAGAGGACGGGGGCGCGGAGGCCGACGACGCCTCGTCGTCGCTCCCCGAGGACCCGGGAGCCACGCGCCGCTACGGCAAGCCGGCGCCCGCGACGCTCGTGCTGGCGGCCAAGCGCCTCGCCGCGCGCAAGGCGGCCACGCCGAGCCTCGCCCGCCCCTCGCGTATCGACGCGACGGCGGGCACGGTTCGCGACGTCATCGCCGAGCACGCCCTCGGTCATTACGCCGAGGGCCTCCGCCAGCACCTCGCGATCACCCTCGGCGACGGGCCTTCGGCCCACCTGGCCTTCGCCCGGCTCCAGGAGCGCGTCGCCGACGAAGGCGTGGACGCCCTGGTGGCGCCTCCGGGCATCCGCGCGCGCCTCTACCGCCTGGCACGCAGCGTGGCCGCCGAAGAGCTCGCCGAGCGCTCCGCCACGGCCACCGTCGAGCTCGCCTGGTGGCAGCTCGAGGGGCCCGCGCGCGAGGGCGCCGCGAAGCTCCGCGCGGCGCCCCGGAAGGGCGACCGGGAGCTCCTCGAGCTCCGCCACGCCCGCAACCTCGCCCTCGACGAGATCGCCT
>JBCDGX010000720.1:0-3302 GCA_038750805.1 Myxococcota bacterium | reverse complement strand
TGAGCGTCGCCTCGCGACCGGACGAGTCCAGGCGTCCCGTGACCGGACGGCGTCCAGGCGGGGGGCCGTCCGGGGCTTCGCCGGGAAGGCGCCATCCGGGCGCCCGCGTGCTCAGGCGCCGCCGGCGAGGCGGGCCCGGAGCCGGCCGTCGAGCGCGTCCACGGCGTCGAGGAGCGCCTCCCGCGTCCCGTCGTTGTGGAGCACCTCCGTGGCGACGGCGATCTTCTCGGCGAGCGGGAGCTGGGCGGCGAGGCGCGCGCGCGCCGCGTCCTCGACGAGGCCGTCCCGCGCCATGACGCGGGCGAGCTGCGTCGCTTCCTCGGCGGCGACCACGACGAGCTCCTGGAAGGCCCGGTGGAGGCCGTTCTCGACGAGGAGGGCCGCTTCGTAGGCGAGGTAGGGCGCGTCGCTCCCCTGAAGCTCCTGGAGCCGCGCCTGGGCAGCCGCGGCGATGCGGGGATGGGTGATGGCCTCGAGGCGCTTCCGCGCGGCCACGTCGGCGAAGACGCGGGCTCCGAGGGCCTTCCGGTCGAGGGAGCCGTCCTCGGCCAGCACGTCCTCTCCGAAGGCCTCCACCACGGCCGCGAGGCCCGGCGTGCCCGGGGCCACCACCTCGCGCGCCAGCGCGTCGGCGTCGACCACCGGGATCCCGCGCTCGCGGAGGCGCGCGGCCACGGTGCTCTTCCCGCTGGCGATGCCGCCGGTCAGGCCGACGATGGCTTTGCGTGCGCTCACCCGCGGACCGTGCCGAGGCGCCGCGCGGATGTCGAGCGGTCCGTGGTACGACGCCCGCGTGCGGGCCGTTGCGCAGCGGGTGAGCTCGGCCTCGGTCGAGGTCGAGGGGGACGTGGTCGGCGCCATCGGACCGGGATTGCTCGTGTATCTCGGCGCCGGAGCCGGGGACGAGGCCAGCGACGTGGCCACCCTCGTGGCGAAGATCGCCGGGCTCCGGGTTTTCGAGGACGAGGCCGGCAAGATGTCGCGATCCGTCGAGGACGTGGGCGGCGGTGTGCTCGTCGTGAGCCAGTTCACGCTCTACGGCGACGTGCGCCGCGGTCGGCGCCCCTCCTTCACCGGCGCGGCGGCGCCCGAGCTCGCCGAGCGCCTCTACGAGGAGGTGGTGACGCGGCTCCGGGGCCGGGGGCTCGAGGTGGCCACCGGGCGCTTCCGGACGACCATGCGCGTGAGCGCCGCCGTCGAGGGCCCGGTCACCATCCTCATCGACAGCCGGAAGACGTTCTGATGGAGCCCTTTCGCTACGAGCTGCGGGCGGCCACGCGAGAGGACCAGGGCGCGCTCCTCGAGCTCGCCGGCTTCCTCGATTCGGTGAACCTGCCCAACGACCCCGTCGAGGTCGGGCGCATCGTCGAGAAATCCGAGCAGTCCTTCCGGGGGCTCATCGACGACCCGCGGCGGCGCGAATACGTGTTCGTGCTGCGGGACCTGAACGACGGCAAGGCCGTCGGGACCTCCCTCATCGTGAGCCAGCTCGGGCGCCGGGACGCGCCCTATATCTTCCTGCAGGTGCGCCAGGAGGAGCGCTACAGCGCGACCCTCGACCGGCATTTCGTCCACGACGTGCTGAGCGTCGGCTACTCCTACGACGGCCCCACGGAGATCGGTGGCCTCGTCATGCACCCGGGGTACCGCCGCGCCCCCGAGAAGCTGGGCATGATGATCAGCTACGTCCGCTTCCTCTGGATCACCGCCCATCGGCCCGAGTTCCAGAACCACGTGCTGGCGGAGCTCCTCCCGCCCCTCGAGCCGGACGGCACCAGCCACCTCTGGGAGGCCGTCGGCCGCCGCTTCACCGGCATGAGCTATCGCGAGGCCGACCGCCTCTCGAAGCGCAACAAGGAGTTCATCCGCGGGCTCTTCCCCGACGGGGACATCTACGCCTCCCTGCTCTCGGAGCAGGCGCAGGCCGTGCTCGGCGAGGTCGGGCCGAAGACCCGCGGCGTCGAGAAGCTCCTGCGGCGCATCGGCTTTCGCTACGTGCAGCGCGTCGACCCCTTCGATGGGGGACCCCATTTCGTGGCGCCGACCGACGACATCACCCTCGTGCAGCGCTCGGCGCGGCGAACGCTGCTGGCGGCGGAGCCCGATCCTCATGCGAAGCGTGCCCTCGTCGCGTGGACGGGGGACGCGGCGCCCTACTTCCGGGCGATCGCGGTCCCGGCCTCCCCCGACGGGGACGGATTGCGGGTCGGATCCCGCTGTCTCCGGGTGCTCGGCGTGTCCGAAGGGGCCCGATTGTGGACGCTGCCGCTGGGCTGAAGCGGACTTCACCGCCAATCCACAGGCCCCCGCGGGCGCGTCGGGGCCCGGCCAGCCGTCATAAGTGGCTCAATCGCCTCGAAGGCGCCTCGGAGGGGGCGATGCTTTTTGACAGCTCCGAGGCCGATGCTACCTATCGCCTCCCTCGCGGCGGCCCCGCCCCCGCGAACGCTCTCTGGAAAACGAATCTCGTCATCGCGCGTCGTCGCGTGCCGCTCATGGCACCGACCCCGCCGAGCCTTCGAGCCGCCGCCGGCGGCGCTGAAAAAAAGGCTTGACCGACCCCGTTCGGCCACTATCATTCGCGGCCCGCTCAGGAGGACGCTACGCAGCGCCTCTGGCGGTACGCAGCCCTCGGGCTCGGACACATCGGCGCAGGGACACGGTCCCCAAGAGCCTGGCTACGCCAGCTCGGACGACGCGACGAGACTCACGGATGCCACCGTCAGGCGTCCTTGACACAGACTTCGGGGCGATCTAAATCTTCGTCCCTTGCGCGGTCGAACCGCCGTTCGCGGCTCGAGCGTTGAAAACTGAATCGGTAACTCGTCACCATGTGACAGATGCGGGTTCCACTTTCGAGGTCAACACAACGGCTTCGGAAGCGGTTCAACCACCGTATCCAATGAGTGAATGCAATGTCGCTCAGGATGCAATCTCTACAGTTTCAACTGGAGAGTTTGATCCTGGCTCAGAGCGAACGTTAGCGGCGGGCCTAATACATGCAAGTCGAACGCGAACACCTTCGGGTTAGTAGAGTGGCGCACGGGTGAGTAACACGTAGGTAATCTACCCTTTGGCGGGGGACAACGTTCCGAAAGGAACGCTAATACCGCGTAAGACCACGGCTTCTGCGGAAGCAGTGGGAAAAGGTGGCCTCTCCTTGGAAGCTACCGCCAGAGGATGAGCCTGCGCCCCATCAGCTAGTTGGTAAGGTAACGGCTTACCAAGGCGAAGACGGGTAGCTGGTCTGAGAGGATGATCAGCCACACTGGCACTGGAACACGGGCCAGACTCCTACGGGA
>JBCDGX010000719.1:0-3313 GCA_038750805.1 Myxococcota bacterium | reverse complement strand
GACCCCGCACCCCCGGAGCCCCCGTGATCGAAGAGCGCCTGCGCGATGCCCTGACCTTCGACGACATCCTGCTCGTCCCCGGTTACTCCGATTTCCTCCCGAAGGACGCGGACGTCCGCTCGCGGATCACCCGGGGGCTCGAGCTCAACACCCCGCTCCTGAGCGCGGCCATGGACACGGTCACCGAGTGGCGGACCGCCGTCACCATGGCGCGCGTCGGCGGCCTCGGCGTGATCCACAAGAACCTCACGCCCGCGGACCAGGCCCGCGAGGTCGTGAAGGTGAAGCGCGCCGAGAGCGGGATGATCGTCGACCCGATCACCATCACCCCGGAGCTCCGCCTCGAGCAGGCCCTCGAGCTGATGCGGCGGAACAACATCAGCGGCCTTCCGGTCGTAAGCGCCGGCAAGCCCGTGGGCATCCTGACGAGCCGCGACGTGCGCTTCGAGACGAACCTCGACCAGCCCGTCGAGCGCCTGATGACGCGCGAGCTCGTGACCGTGCCGCCCGGCGTGAGCCAGGAGCGGGCCCGAGAGCTCCTCCACCAGCACCGCATCGAGAAGCTCCTGGTCGTCGGCGAGGACGGGGCGTTGGCCGGGCTGATCACCATCCGCGATCTCATGCAGGCGGAGAAGTTCCCGAACGCGGTGAAGGACTCGCTCGGGCGCCTGCGCGTCGGTGCGGCCGTGGGGGTGGGCGCGGACCGCTCGGAGCGCGTTCAGGCGCTCGCGGACGCGGGCGTGGACGTGCTGGTCATCGACACGGCGCACGGGCACTCGAAGGGCGTCATCGACGCCGTGCGCATCACGAAGGCCGAGCACCCGGACGTGCAGCTCGTCGCGGGCAACATCGCCACGGCGGAGGCCGCGGAGGCCCTGGTCGAGGCGGGCGTGGACGGCCTGAAGGTCGGCATCGGGCCCGGGTCGATCTGCACGACGCGCGTCGTGGCGGGCATCGGTGTGCCTCAGATCACGGCGATCAGCGATTGCGCGCGCGTCGGCAAGAAGCACGGCGTGCCGATCATCGCGGACGGCGGCATCAAGTTCAGCGGCGACGTGGTGAAGGCCATCGCCTGCGGGGCGAGCACGGTGATGCTCGGTTCGCTCCTCGCCGGCACGGACGAGAGCCCGGGGCAGCTCGTGCTCTTCCAGGGCCGGACCTACAAGAGCTACCGCGGCATGGGCTCCATCGGCGCCATGCGGAAGGGCTCGAAGGATCGCTACGCGCAGGCGGACGTGTCCGACGCGGACAAGCTCGTGCCCGAGGGCATCGAGGGGCGTGTTCCGTACCGCGGCGCGCTCGGCGAGGTGGTCTACCAGCTCGTGGGCGGCCTCCGCGCCGGCATGGGCTACACGGGCTGCCAGACCATCGAGAAGCTCCAGAGCGAGGCGAAGTTCCTCAAGATGAGCGCCCAGGGCCTCCGCGAGAGCCACGTGCACGACGTGGTGGTCACGGAGGAGGCGCCGAACTACCGCGTCTGACGGTGTTCGTACGCGGTGGGCGCCCCAGCCCACCGCGCCGATGGCGATGGGCGCCCCAGCCCACCGCGCCGATGGCGATGGGCGCTCCAGCCCACCGCGCTGACGGCGATGGGCGCTCCAGCGGTACCGTTCGAAACGACGGGTGTCGCGATGCCAACGCGCCGGGGCGTGATAGACCCCGGCATGGCGTCCGTGCCGGTCCTGATCCTCGACTTCGGCTCCCAGTACACGCAGCTCATCGCCCGGCGCATCCGGGAGCAGCACGTGTATTGCGAGATCCATCCCTGCACCCTCCCGCTCGCCGACATCGAGGCGCTCGGCCCGAAGGCCATCGTGCTCAGCGGCGGGCCCTCGAGCGTCTTCGAGGAGGGCGCGCCGACCATGGATCCGGGGGTCTTTGGGCTCGGCAAGCCCGTGCTCGGGATCTGCTACGGGATGCAGCTCTTCACGCACCTCCTCGGCGGGCGCGTCGAGGCCGCCACGGAGCGCGAGTACGGGCCCGCCAAGATGAACGTCGATCGGCCCGTGGCCATCCTCGAGTCCTTCGAGAAGGACCACGCGATGGACGTGTGGATGAGCCATGGCGATCGCGTCGAGGCGCTCCCGGAGGGCTTCGAGGTGCTCGGGCACACGACGAGCTCACCCTACGCGGCCGTGGGCGACGTCGAGCGGGGCATCTTCGGGCTCCAGTTCCATCCGGAGGTGGCCCACACGCCGCGCGGCGCCGAGGTGCTCCGCTCCTTCCTCTTCGACGTGGCCGGGCTCGAGGCGGACTGGACCGCGGGCTCCTTCGTCGAGCGGAGCGTCGAGGACATCCGCCGGCAGGTAGGCGACGCGCGTGCCGTGTGCGGCCTGAGCGGCGGCGTGGACAGCAGCGTCGCCGCGCTCCTCGTGTCCCGGGCGATGGGCGAGCGGCTCACCTGCCTCTTCGTCGACAATGGGCTCCTCCGGAAGGACGAGGGCCGCCGCGTGATGGAGATGTTCGAGGGGCGCTTCCACCTCGACATCCGCCGCATCGACGCCCAAGACGAGTTCCTCGACGCGCTCGCCGGCGTCGACGACCCGGAGCAGAAGCGGAAGATCATCGGCAAGGTCTTCATCGACGTCTTCGAGCGCGAGGCGAAGAAGATCGAGGGCGTGAAGTTCCTCGTGCAGGGCACGCTCTACCCGGACGTGATCGAGAGCGTCTCCTACAAGGGACCGAGCGCGGTCATCAAGAGCCACCACAACGTGGGCGGGCTGCCGGAGCGCATGGACCTCTCGCTCGTCGAGCCGCTGCGGCTGCTCTTCAAGGACGAGGTCCGGGAGGTGGGCCAGGCCATGGGCATCCCGCGGGACGTGCTCTGGCGCCAGCCCTTCCCGGGTCCCGGGCTCGCCGTGCGCTGCCCCGGCGCCATCGACCGGGAGAAGCTCGACGTGCTCCGCGAGGCGGACGTGATCCTCGAGGAGGAGATCATGGCCGCGGGCTTCTACGAGCGGCTCTGGCAGAGCTTCTGCGTGCTCGTGCCGGTGAAGACCGTGGGCGTGATGGGCGACAATCGGACCTACGAGTGGGCCATCGCCATCCGCGCCGTGGAGAGCCGCGACGGCATGACGGCGGATTGGGCGCGCCTCCCCTACGAGCTCCTGGCGACGGTCTCGAGCCGGATCATCAACGAGGTCCGGGGCTGCAATCGCGTGGTCTACGACATCACGAGCAAGCCGCCGGGCACCATCGAATGGGAGTGAGGCCGGCGGCGCTGCTCCTGGCGCTCGGCCTCGCTGGCGTCGCGGGTGCCCAGGCGCTGCCCTTCGGCGACGCGCCCGTCGTTCGGCGGGGCGATGCGCTCTTC